>JAUCGI010000209.1:0-10397 GCA_030378035.1 Desulfobacterales bacterium HSG2 | reverse complement strand
TGGAAAATCGTTCTACAGTAAAGTGTAAGCTGGCTACGGAACGATTTGGAAAATCGTTCTACAGTAAGGTGTAAACTGACTTTGCAGACTGTTCCGAACGATTTGGAAAATCGTTCTACAGGAAAGTGCAAGCTGGCTACGGAACGATTTGGAAAATCGTTCTACAGTAAGGTGTAAACTGACAGTTCTGGCTTTGCAGACTGTTCCGAACGATTTGGAAAATCGTTCTACAGTAAAGTGTAAGCTGGCTACGGAACGATTTGGAAAATCGTTCTACAGTAAGGTGTAAACTGACTTTGCAGACTGTTCCGAACGATTTGGAAAATCGTTCTACAGGAAAGTGTAAGCTGGCTACGGAACGATTTGGAAAATCGTTCTACAGTAAGGTGTAAACTGACAATTCTGGCTTTGCAGACTGTTCCGAACGATTTGGAAAATCGTTCTACAGTAAGGTGTAAACTGGCTACGGAACGATTTGGAAAATCGTTCTACAGTAAGGTGTAAACTGACAATTCTGGCTGTGGAACAGTTTTGCAGACTGTTCCGAACTAATATGTTAAAGATGCCCAAAAAATGTATTATTGACTGATTCAAACGATTATGCTATTATTAAAAAATAATTGGTGGAATTAACTGATTCAAACGATTATGCTAGCATTAAAAAATAATTGGTGGATAGGTAGGAATCAGGAATTGGGAATTAATTCCTAATTCCTAATTAGGACTGCCTTATGAGATTTCAGAAAGAAAAACTGAAGCCTCCCCTTATATGCATTTATACAAAAATATTGCTGACCACCTTGCCGATTGCCATACTCACACTGCTGGCATCCGGAGGCGTCTCTTTTTATCTTTCTTACACCGCGCTCACTGAGCAGGCTGAGATAGCGCTGAAAAGCAGGCTTTCCAAAGCCGTCAGTGCAGCGGCAGAACAGGAAGGTGATCTGCAAAGATATGATCGGCCCGAGGCCCGGGTCACACAGGCCAAATCGGATACAGCCGCTGCCATGCGTTCCGTCAGAATCGGAAAGGAGGGTTTTCTGTTTGTTGTTGATTCCCGGGGGGGCATTGTCGCACACCCGGATAAGTTGCTGACAGGTGCGGATGTGAGCGAAGAGAAGTGGTTTCAGAAGATCAGAAAAGAAAAAAGGGGCAGAATCCGTTATTCATTCCAAGGCGTTCGTTACTTGGCAATGTACGCGTATTTCCCAGGATGGGAATGGTATATCCTTTCTGCAAATTCCCATGACGAAATCTTCGGACCGGTCATGCGGTTAGGCGTCCGCCACTTCTTTTTAGGCACCCTGGGGTCGGTGATTATGGCGCTGGCACTGATATTCCTGACCCGGCGACTGACTATTCCGCTGGAACTGCTGGCAGACGGCATCGAGCGAATCGGGCAGGGGGATATGAAAAGCCGCGTTTTCTCCTATACGGGCGATGAATTCGGTCGCCTGGCCGAAGTTTTCAACAAGATGGCCGACAAATTGCAGGAAACGCTGACCGCGCTGCAAAGCAGGAAAAAACTCTTCCGTTCTCTCATTGAAAATGCTCCGGGCATTATTACCACACTGAACGAGGATGGAATGATACGTTACGGAAGTCCCTCTGTTCAGCGGGTGCTCGGATTCGGTCCCGAAGAACTGGTCGGCAGGAAAGTTGCTGACCTGATTCACCCTGACGATTTGCCGTGTCTTGCCCTGTTATTCCCCGGTAAAGCTCAGAAATTGAAGGTTATACGATCCGGACAGCCGTTTCGTGTCCGCCATAAGGACGGCTCGTGGCGTATGATCGAGGCGGTCGGCAAAAGCCTTCTCAGTGATCCCGCGGTGGAAGGCTGGGTGTTTAATCTGCGTGATGTGTCGGAACGCTGTCAGGCAGAGGCCCGGTTAATAGAATCCGAAGAAAAATATCGGAGTCTTTTTGAGTCCGCGCCTGAGGGGATTATCATCACAACCTTGGAAGGAAAGATTCTCTCCGTCAACGACGCGTTTATGAAAATTTTCAAGTTTGAAGACAAAGACGCGTGCCTGAACTTATGCGCGTATGATTTATATGCAAATCCCCATGACAGAACGGAAATGGTTGAGCGGATCAGAAAAGAGGGACAGATTGAAAACTACGAACAGCCTCATGTGGACAGTCAGGGCAGGATATTCCCGGCCAGCCGATCCCTCCGGGTCATTCAGTATGAAGGGAGGCCCTGCGTTCAGACGATCATCCGTGATGTGACGCAGATAAAGGAAATGGAGGCGAAACTCAGAAATTACGCGGAAAATCTTGAGAAAATGGTTGATGAGCAGACCAAAGAACTGCAATCCGCCAATGAAAGGCTCTCTGCCACCATCAGAAGCCTTGAGGAGACGCGGGAGAGTTTGCGCATCAGCGCGCATCAGGCCGGCATGGCGGAGATTGCCGTGTCTGTCCTTCACAATATCGGAAACGCGGTCAACTCGGTTAATGTCAGGACATGTCAGTTGAAAGACGTATTTGGATCACGGGAAATCCGATCTTTGGAAAAAATCAGAGGGCTGTTGGAATCTGAATGGCAGCCCCCGACTGAAGCTGGAAAAGAGCAAAAAAAGAAATTGCTGGAATTTTTTTTAATGACCCTTGATATTGCCGGAAACAGGAGCGACCAGTTCAGATCCGACCTGAATTTCATAAGAAGCGGCGTGGATCACATCATGGAAATCATCGCGATCCAGCAGAAATACGCGGGGGTGCGGGGATATGAGACACCGGTGAATCTGAATGATATCCTGAAAGATTCGGCGGAGATGCTGACGGATTCCTTCAGAAAAAGGGATATTGAATTGAAATTCAGTCTGAACGCGCTTCCGGATATTATTCTGGATAAAAATAAAATGATACAGATATTTATCAATATTCTCAAAAACGCTTACGAGGCCATTGATATGGCCCCGGAGGCGAACGACAGACGGATACGCCTGAGCACGTCTGTCGAAAAGGAGGATATACAGGTGATGATTGAGGATACTGGCGCGGGGCTTTCATCTGAAGACAGGACAGAGGTTTTCAAATTTAATTTCTCAACAAAAAGAAGGGGAAGCGGGTACGGTCTTCATGATTCTGCAAACTACGTCACAGCCCGGGGCGGTGAGATCGATCTTTCAAGCGAAGGGCCGGGCAAGGGTGCCTGTCTGATCATTAAATTACCCAAACCGTAATCTTAACCTTAACCTTAACCTTAACCGTAATCTTAACCTTAACCTTAACCGTAATCTTGATCTTGATCTTGATCTTAATTCGGATGGCCGCTGGTAAGAGCAAGATTAAGAGCAAGAGCAAGATTAAGATTAAGAGCAAGATTATCCGAGGAGTATCATAATGAACAAAAGAATCATTGTGATTGACGACGATGAGTCCATTCTGAAGGATTATCAGATAATTTTGGCACCGGAAAGGGGTGTCTCCGAGCTTGAAGAAAGAGCGGCGGCCCTGGAAGCCGAGCTGTTTGGTGAGACTCCGGAAAAGGAGACGTTCGGTAAGGAATACTATGAACTGACCACCGCATTGCAGGGAAAAGAAGGGTTTGTCCGGGTAAGGGACGCGCGGGCAGAGGACCGCCCTTTTTCCCTGGCCTTTGTGGATATCCGGATGCCGCCCGGCTGGGATGGTGTTCGGACCGCCAGCGCGATCCGCGAGGTTGATCCTGATATTGAAATCGTTATTGTCACGGCATACTCTGACAGAGATCGAAGTGAGATTGTGGATAAGGTGGGTGTGCCCGAAAGACTTCTGTATCTGAAAAAACCTTTTGATCCGGAGGAGATCCGGCAGCTCGCTCTGTGTCTGACCCGAAAATGGAATCTGGAGCGCAGGGCCGAAAGGCATCAGGGATACTTGAAGCGGCTCCTCAGATCGGTAAGACGGCTCAAGACGCTGAACATATCTTCGGTGAGGGACGTGCTTTCCGCGGTGCTTAGTGAGGTTCTGAGTTTTGTGGATGCCCGGAAAGGTTTCATTGCAAGATTGAACAAAGGCGAAATCAGCGTGGAGATAAATTCTGAAAATCTGTCGTCCCGGGAGCTTGGCTCTTTTATGGAAAAGGTGTCAGAACGGCTGCCCGATATCGAAACGATCTCCTGGATCGGGAATATCATGGTTTTTCCTCTGAGAGACGGGTTCGGGAATTTTTTCGTGCTGGTTTCGGATTTCCATTCGCCGGTTCATGATGAAAGGTTCGAGTTGTTGAGACTGTTATTGGAGACCTCTTCGGAGGTTCTTGAGAGCGTAAAAAAACAGGAGCGATTCTTAAAGAACGAAAAAATTGCGACCATCGGCCAGATTGCAACAGGAATTATCCATGAAATAAACAATCCCCTGATGGCAATCATGGGCGCGGCCGATCTGTTCACTTTTGACAGGCAGAAGATGTGGCGGTTTTTTGACATATGTCAGGATATCCTGAAATCGCCTGAAATTCCTCCGGATACCAGAAAAAACTTTGGGGAGCTTGTTGAACAAGTTAATCCTGAAAATATACGCAGAAAGATGGAAGAGCATCATTCCATTATCCGGGACGGCGCGGAGCGGATCAGCGGACTGATGGAAAATATCCGGAGCCTTTCAAAGTCCGGGGAACATCCTGAGATGAACCCCCGGAATGTGGGCGAAATACTGGAGAATACGCTGTTGCTGGCCCATAATGCATTGAAATACGGAATCACAGTTCACAAGGAATGGGCGCCGTCGCTCCCGGTTCTGTGTGACGTCAGCAGTCTCAAGCAGATGTTCCTTAATCTGATTCTGAATGCAGTGCAGGCCATGGAGGGCGTCGGGGAGTTGTGGATAAGGGGAAAGAAGAGGGATGGAAAGATTCTTGTGTCCATAGAAGATTCCGGCCCCGGCATGTCCAGGGCAGAAAAGGATCGGATATTTGAGGCGTTTTATACCACAAAGCCTGACGGGACAGGTCTCGGCCTTTCGATTGTGAAAGGTATCATTGACAGTCATAACGGTGTCATCCGAGTCGAATCCGAACTTGGCAGAGGGACCGCGTTCCATATGGAATTTTTGGAGCAACTTCAGACCTCCGAGGTTTTTAAAACCTCGGAGGTCTTTTGAACAAAATAATCTATTTTTGCCTTGTAAAGTGATTTTTTTATGATATAAAAGTTACTATCTTTTACAATTCAGTTAAACAGGAAAATTAAGAACCTGTCGGAAACTTTACAGTCGGGACTGATGGCATCACCGCATCGGCCCGCATCGGTCACACCTCCGGAGGACAGGCCGGGACAGAGACTGTACCGGATAATTGACTGTAATTCGGAACTTTTATGCTTAAGTTTGCACTTATGATGTTTGGATAAGAATGATTAAGAAAACGACAACTATTAAAAGGAGGTAACAGAGGTGAAGATCGGATTAAGAACAAAGATTATTATGGGCTGCTGTTTGCCGGTACTATTAACGCTCGTTCTTTCTATTGTAACGACAGTTCATATCAGTTCCGTGCTTAAAGCAGAGACATCGGAGCAGGCGGAGCAGTCGGGTGAAACCGATAAAAAAACGACAGTTCTGATTGAATCCGAAGCGGGTGGGAACATCATGGATGCCCTCCATACCATGGTTTCAGGGACTGTCATCATCTTTATTATTGCTCTGATTGCCGGCTTTTTCCTGAGCGGGAAATTTATCAAATCAATTGGCCTTATTATTGAGGGGCTTGCAGGATCATCCGGAGAAATTGCTTCTGTGTCACAAAGGGTATCCTCCGAGAGCAGGCAACTGGCCCGGGATGTTTCCGAACAGGCGTCTTCCATAGAAGGCACCTCTTCATCTTTGGAACAGATATCCTCAATGACCAAACAGAATGCGGACAATGCCAACCAGGCCGATCAGTTGGTGAATGAATCAAAGCAGATTGTCGGAACGGCAAACGAATCCGTGGTCGAACTGACGGTATCCATGGAAGATATTTCCAAGGCCAGCGAGGAGACATCCAAAATTATAAAAACAATTGACGAGATCGCGTTTCAGACCAATTTGCTGGCTCTGAACGCGGCGGTCGAAGCGGCCCGCGCCGGCGAGGCCGGGTCCGGTTTCGCGGTGGTGGCTGATGAGGTGAGGAATCTGGCCATGCGCGCTGCCGAGGCGGCCAGAAACACCTCCGAGCTGATCGAGGGAACTGTCAAGCGGGTCAAGGACGGCGCGGAACTTGTCACCAAAACCAACGAAAATTTCGCGGGGGTGTCCACAAGCACCGTCAAAGTTGGCGAGCTGGTCGCCGAAATTGCCGCCACATCCAACGAACAGGCCCGGGATATTGACCAGGTTAACAAAGCAATGGCTGAAATGGACAAGATCACCCGACAGAATGCCTCGAATGCCGAAAACTCCGCATCAGTCTCCGAGGAAATGAATATCCGGGTGGAAGAAATGAAGGGGTTTGTGGATGATCTGCTGAGATTGTTTGGCCGGCATGTCGAAGAGAGGATGGCGGTTCGACCCATGGACATGGATTTGAAAAGACCCGAGATACATACCCTGAAAAAAGAACCCAGTTTCAAAGAAATGCCTGTTTACAAAGAAAAAGAAATCAAACCCGAGCAGATTATTCCGCTGGATGATGATGATTTTGAGGACTTTTAGCCACAGAAAGGGAGACTGATGAACTCGGAACCTGTGAAAATCCTGCCTCGTTTTCTTGACAAACTGGGGCTTGAGGAAGAGCCGATGGGTATTTTCTACACGGATGACAAGCCGGCTGAAGGTTTTTTTCCAAAACCGGCAGACCTGCCCACCCGCGAAAATGAAATGAAAAATGAAATTGACTGGCAGGCAATCTTCGCCCAGTTTTCATGTGACATGGGGCATATCTGGCGTGCGCGGCGAAAGAAGACCTCTGCCTGGTTTGACGCGACGCATTTCGGTTGTCCCGGAGGTGCTTTCTGGCTCGGTTTTATGAAGCCCCAGACCGAGACGATCATTCATTATGTCTCCTCCGGTGTTCCGGACCGCATGAAAGGGGAGCGATATTGTGATTCGGCGGATGAACTGCGGCGTATTTTTGAACAGATCGACCCGAGGCCCGCGTCCGGGAAATACTGTGTTGTGAAGCCATTAAGCCTTTTCGGCCCCTCCGAGGAGCCGGAACTGGTCTCCTTTTTCACAAGGCCCGAACCTTTGTGCGGCCTCCACCAACTGGCTTTCTTTGTGACCAATGACCCTGATGTTGTTGTATCTCCCTGGGGACCTGCCTGTGGCGGCCTGGTCACATGGCCCATGAAATATCTTGAGAAGGGTGCCAGCAAGGCTGTGGTGGGAGGCTGGGATCCTTCGGCCCGCAAGTTTTTCAAAACCGACGAACTCTCATTCACCGTGCCTTATGCAATGTTCAGACAGATGCTTGAAAGGTATGAAGAGTCTTTTCTGACACGCGGGAGCTGGGCAATTGTTCGGAAAAAAGCGGATCGAAGCAGAAGAACCTGGGGGAAAAACTGACCAAAACTCTTGCTCTTCTTGCTCTTGCTCTTGCTCTTGCTCTTAATTCTGCTTCCTGATTAATTCCGTCCCGGTCGGGAGCGGGAGCAAGAGCAAGAGCAAGAGCAAGAGAAAGAGAAAGAGCAAGAGAAAGAAAGCAAGAGCAAGAGAAAGATTTTTCTAACAAACCGGTTCAATCCATCCCATGGGATCTTCAGCCCTGCCATACTGGATATCTGTCAGTTCCTTATAAAATCGCTCTGTCACGGGGCCGACTTTGTTGTCATTAATTGTAACCTCTTCATCCCTGAATTTAATGAGTCCGACTGGTGAGACCACTGCCGCGGTTCCCGTCCCGAACACTTCCACAGCTTTTCCGTCCTTCTGGGCGTCCATCACTTCTCTGATGGCAACCCGGCGCTCGGTACAGGGGATGTTCCAGAGATTGGCAAGGGCGAGCACCGAATCTCTGGTGACACCGGGAAGGATGCTGCCGTTAAGCGAGGGGGTGATCAGATCGCCGTCTATGACAAAGAAAATATTCATTGATCCCACTTCTTCCACATAGCGCTGTTCCACACCGTCGAGCCAGAGAACCTGGGTGTATCCTTTTTTATGGGCCTGCTCCCCTGCATAAAGGCTTGCCGCGTAGTTCCCCGGGGTTTTCGCTTCCCCCACTCCGCCGCGGACCGCGCGCACATGCCTGGTGGAGACCCATATTTTGACCGGACTGAATCCTTCGGGATAGTAGGCCCCCACCGGTGACAGGATAATGAAAAACCGGTAGGTATGGGATGCGCGCACACCGAGAAACGCGTCTGTGGCGATAATGGTGGGCCGGATATAAAGAGAGGTTCCCGGTGCGCCCGGCACCCAGTCTTTCTCAAGGGTGAGCAGTTGTTTCAAAGCGTCAAGCGCGAAGTGCTCATCAATCTCCGGTATGCATAAAAGTCTGTTGGAAGAATTTGAGCGATGAAAGTTTTCCTGGGGTCTGAACAGTTGGATATTGCCATCTTCTGTCCTGTATCCCTTGAGTCCTTCAAAAACCGCCTGGCCATAGTGCAGCACCATTGTAGCCGGATCCAGTTCAAAAGATGCATAGGGTTCAATACGGGGATTGTGCCATCCTTTTTCAGGATTATAATCCATATTAAACATGTGGTCCGTAAATATCTGTCCGAAACCGAGTTTGGATTCATCCGGCTTTGGTTTTAGTTCCTTTGCTTTTGTAATCGTTATTTCCATTTTCGCTCCTTATCATTATAAAATTTGGGAATTCTTCATCTGCTTATAAACAGCGACTCAGATGTTATATGCTTCAATTTCAAGCCGCGCCATTCCAACATGAATCACCCCGTCTTTGTCAGGCGGGTGAGTCTCGGCGTATGTATCGACAACATCGGATATAAATGATTCCCTGAGATTTTCAGGAAGCCTCTCCGTGTAAGGAAGCCAAGTCGTCCTGAGCCATGCCGCCAGTTCCTTTTTCCCCTTGTGCATCATATCTTTCGGAATCAGTTCGATTCTTTCCGCGTTTAATCCGACCCGGGGCAACCATTTTTCATATTCTTCCGGACCGTAAAATCCGTAAGGAAACCTGAAACCATAAAAATAAGGTTTCCATTCCTCTTTTTCAAGCAGATTGTCGAGTACCGACAATATTTCCTGAGCGTTCCCTCTGCCACCCATCTGAAAAAGGATCTTTCCTGAACATTTCAGACTTTTTTTAATCTTGGGAAGAAAAGAAAGATGATCCGTTATCCAGTGAAGCGCGGCGTTTGAAAAAGCCACATCAAACCGGTTCTCAAAATCCAGTTCCCTGACATCCGTTGTCTGAAAGCTTAAATTGGGGAAATCGGGATAACGCCGGGCAGCCAACTCTGTCATGTCTCCCGAACTGTCGATGCCGAGCACATGTCCGTCCGGCAGACGCGCCGCTATTGCCGCGCTAACCTTCCCGTCACCGCAACCGATGTCGAGCAAGACCTCATTTCCGCGCAGAGCAAGCTTGTCAATGAGTTCCCCAGCCCATTCAAACTGCGACGCGGAATGGTCTGCATAATCCGTAGCGTTCCATTGATAGTTTTTCTTTTTCATTGTTCCTGTCCACCTGTCCGGGCAAAACTGAATCCCTCCACCTGTCATTCCGGGCAAAACTGAATCCCTCCACTGTCATTCCGGGCAAAACTGAAAAAATGGGACATTTTTTCAGTTTTGACCCGGAATCCACCGCTGAAGTCGGAAAACGTCCTCCACCTGTCATTCCGGGCAAAACTGAATCCCTCCACCTGTCATTCCGGGCAAAACTGAAAAAATGGGACATTTTTTCAGTTTTGACCCGGAATCCACCGCTGAAGTCGGAAAACGTCCTCCACCTGCAAAACTGAATCCTCCACCTGTCATTCCGGGCAAAACTGAATCCCTCCACCTGTCATTCCGGGCAAAACCGAAAAAATGGGACATTTTTTCAGTTTTGACCCGGAATCCACCGCTGAAGTCGGAAAACGTCCTCCACCTGCAAAACTGAATTCTCCACCTGTCATTCCGGGCAAAACTGAAAAAATGGGACATTTTTTCAGTTTTGACCCGGAATCCACCGCTGAAGTCGGAAAACGTCCTCCACCTGTCATTCCGGGCAAAACTGAATCCACCTGTCATTCCGGGCAAAACTGAAAAAATGGGACATTTTTTCAGTTTTGACCCGGAATCCACCGCTGAAGTCGGAAAACGTCCTCCACCTGCAAAACTGAATTCTCCACCTGTCATTCCGGGCAAAACTGAATCCTCCACCTGTCATTCCGGGCAAAACTGAATCCCTCCACCTGTCATTCCGGGCAAAACTGAAAAAATGGGACATTTTTTCAGTTTTGACCCGGAATCCACCGCTGAAGTCGGAAAACGTCCGCCTTCCAGTTTGATCGGAATGAAAACTTCGAGAATCTGTC
>JAUCGI010000208.1 GCA_030378035.1 Desulfobacterales bacterium HSG2 | reverse complement strand
TCTTTATCTTGCTCTTTATCTTGCTCTTTATCTTGCTCTTTATCTTGCTCTTTATCTTGCTCTTTATCTTGCTCTTTATCTTGCTCTTTATCTTGCTCTTTATCTTGCTCTTTATCTTGCTCTTTATTTTAATCCTGTCGTGTCCGTTTGATAAAGATAAAGAGCAAGAGCAAGATAAAGAGCAAGAGCAAGAGCAAGATAAAGAGCAAGAGCAAGAGCAAGAATCGGTATTTTTTTATGGTAAAACAATAAGGAAAAAGGAGAATTTATTATGAAACATTTTGTTGCAATGATTTGTGTCAGTATGGGTATCTTTGTTCTTCCAATGATGACAGGGACAGGTTTTGCTGAAAATCTCCCCTCGGTCACGATTCTGGCCACCGGCGGAACCATTGCCGGCGCGGGAGATTCCCAGGTCGGTTCCGCGTATAAATCGGGAGCGGTCACGGTGGATATTCTGCTTCAGGCTGTGCCTGAGGTGAATAAGATCGCCCAAATCAAAGGCGAGCAGATTTCGAACATCGGCAGCCAGGAGATGAACAACAAAATCTGGCTGAAACTGGCCAAAAGGATCAACGAACTTCTGGCCTCGGATGAGTGCGACGGGGTTGTGATCACCCACGGGACCGACACAATGGAGGAGACCGCGTATTTTCTCAACCTGACCGTGCGTTCCAAAAAACCGGTTGTTCTCGTCGGCGCGATGCGCTCCTCCACATCCATGAGCGCGGACGGCCCCATGAACCTTTACAATGCCGTCTCCCTGGCAGCAAGTCAGGAGGCTGTGGGAAAAGGGGTCATGGTGGCAATGAACGAGAAAATCTCCGGCGCGCGGGATGTCACAAAAACCAACACCACCGACGTCGCGACATTCGGAAGCCCGAATTTCGGTTCCCTGGGGCGGGTCTTTTATGGGAAAATCCGGTTCTACCGCGAATCAAGCCGGAAACACACCTTTCAGAGCGAATTCAAAACGGATGCTTTGGAAGATCTGCCGCGTGTGGACATTGTCTATGGCTACGCCAACAACACCCGCGCAATGGTTGACGCGGTTGTCACGGCAGGGGCCAAGGGGGTCGTTCATGCCGGTGTCGGCAACGGGAATCCGTATCCGGAGACGATGGAGGGACTTGCTGATGCCCGCGGAAAAGGGGTGCAGGTTATCAGAAGCACACGGGTCCCCAGCGGACGGGTCACGCTCGACGCCGAGGTGGATGACGCGAAATACGGGTTTGTCGTCTCCGACAGTCTGAATCCGCAGAAAAGCCGGATTCTGCTGATGCTGGCGCTGACCAAAACCTCGGATCCGAAAGAGATTCAGAGGATGTTTTTTGAATATTAAACGCTTGTCACTTTTCCCGGAGCTGCTCCTGCCGGATTGCCAAATCCGGCAGCCAGCCCGGAATGCTCCTACAGGATTGCCAAATCCGGCCCGGAAGTCACCAAAGCTGTCATTCCGGGCAGGATGTCGGAAGCCGGTTTCACCGAGAACTTGGTTAACCCGGAACCCGGCTTCCGGCATTCTGACCCGGAATCCACACATGGAAATTACGGGAATCCCGCCAAGCCCGGCATCCCAAAACTGTCATTCCGGCACCCCAAAGCTGTCATTCCGGCACCCAAAGCTGTCATTCCGGGCAGGATGTCGGAAGCCGGTTTCACCGAGAACTTGGTTAACCCGGAACCCGGCTTCCGGCATTCTGACCCGGAATCCATACATGGAAATTACGGGAATCCCGCCAAGCCCGGCATCCCAAAACTGTCATTCCGGCACCCCAAAGCTGTCATTCCGGCACCCCAAAGCTGTCATTCCGGGCAGGATGTCGGAAGCCGGTTTCACCGAGAACTTGGTTAACCCGGAACCCGGCTTCCGGCATTCTGACCCGGAATCCATACATGGAAATTACGGGAATCAGCGACAGTAAAGGATCAGATGTGCCGGAGTTTTTTAAGACGGACTTTGTGGATTCCGGGTCAGAATGCCGGAAGCCTCATTCCGGGTTTACCAAGGCCTGGGGAAAACCGTCTTCCGACATCCTGCCCGGAATGACAGGGTTTATAATGTCGCGTTAAAATGATGCGTTATGAGGGGGATTTGGCAATCCTCCGCGTGCCTAATCTCTCAGAAGCTGTCATTCCGGGCAGGATATCGGAAGACGGTTTCTCCGAGAACTTGGTTAACCCGGAATCCGGCTTCCGGCATTCTGACCCGGAATCCATACATGAAAATTACGGGAATCCCAAAGCTGTCATTCCGGGCAGGATGTCGGAAGTCACCAAAGCTGTCATTCCGGGCAGGATGAATAACAGGTTTTGTGATGCCGGGTTCCCGTAAAATGACTTATTTTTTCTCCATTTTAATTTTGTGTTTCTTCAACTTGTTTATCAGGGTGGTATGGGAAACTCCGAGGGCTTTGGCTGTTTTTCGTATGCTCTCGGATGTCGCAATCGCCTGGGTGATGATCTGCTTTTCGTAAGTATCGATCTGGTCGCGGAGCGAACCGCGTCCCGTGGCAGGAGGCTGACTCTGTCTCTTTATTCCGATCATGCTTTTCGCTATTTCAAAGCTGAAAAGGATATGATCCGATTCGATCCGATTCGAATCGCTCAGAATGGCGGCCCGCTCGATAACATTCTTCATCTCTCTTACGTTACCCGGCCAGTTGTGCCGCTTCAGCTTGTCCAACGCCTCTGTTGTGACAGATTGCATGTTCTTGCTGAGTTTGGAAGCCAGTTGAAAAAGAAAATGCTCAATTAGGAACGGAACGTCTTCCTTTCTCTCCCTCAGCGGGGGAATATATATCGGCAGCACATTGATCCGGTAGTACAGATCCTCCCGGAACAGTTTTTCTTTCACCAATTGTTCGAGGTTTTTATTGGTGGCGGTGATGATTCGGGCGTTGACAGGGATCTCCTCTGATCCGCCGATTCTCCTGACTCTCTTCTCCTGGATGAGTCTTAAAATCTTTGCCTGGGGTCTCGGGGGCATCTCGCCGATCTCGTCAAGAAAAACCGTTCCGTCCTTTGCTGTCTCGAAAAGCCCGCTTTTTCCCTCTTTTCTGGCACCGGTAAAGGCGCCGCCCACATAACCGAAAAGCTCGCTTTCGAGCAGAGGCTCCGGCAGGGCCGCGCAGTTGATCGGAACAAAAAGTCCGTCCCGGCCGCTTTCATGATGAATCGCCCCTGCAAAAAGCTCTTTGCCGGTGCCGCTTTCCCCGCGTATCGAAACAACCGAATCTATCCTTGCAATCTTCTGAGCAAACAATATCCCTTCTCTGATCGCAGGACTTTCTCCTATGAAATCACTGAAAGTGATATGACAGGGCTGAGAAACGGACTGGGCCAGTATTTTTATATCCTGCATATCTTTCCCAATTTCGACGGCCCCGACAATGCGGCCGGACGAATCCCTCACGGGTCTGCCGGTGGCGAAAAACTGAAACCGTCCTTTTTCATTGATGAGCGTCTTTTTCATATTACTGAATTTTTTCCCTTCCAAGCATTTCAGAATATCATAGTCATGGAGTTCCAGCGACATTATCTCCTTACCGATCACCTCCTGATTTTCGCAGTTCAGAATCCTTTTTGCGACGCTGTTTATGGTCGTAATTTTTCCGTCCCTGTCGATGGATATCACACAGTCGCTGACATTGTCCAGCACAACCCTGAATTGCTTCTCTCTTTTTTCATGAGGCATGGTTTCGAGGAACCTTATCTCTGTCAGTTCGGAGAGCTTTCCGAGCATTTCAAAAATTTCTTCCTGCCCCGGAAAATGTTCCCCATACTGAGCTTCAAGATAAACATCTGCCATATTATCCCTTCTTTCCACTTCCATGGAGATAATGTTAAGACCGTTTTTTGCAATAACAGCGGAAACATCGGCGACGATTCCTATGCGATCATTAAAATGTAATCTCAATTTTAAATTTGGCTGCATATTTCTCTGCTCCTGATTGGTAGCTCGCATTCACAACTTGAAGGAGGAGTGCTGAAATGAAATTTTAGCACAGACCTTCCGGGGACTGCCGAAATGAAATTCCGGCACTGCCAGTTTTCTGATTATAACGGTTTTTGGGGAGGCCGGGAATATGACAACGGATTTCAGGATTAAACGGATGTTCCCAGGTCGGACATGACAGCGGATTCCGGATATCCGTTTCATCCTCCTATCCGTTGTCATATTCCCGGGGACCCCAGAAACCGTTATAATCAGAAAATTTCAAATTTCAAATTTCAAGTTTCAAGTTTCAAGTTTCAAGTTCCAAGTTTCCTGATTATAACGGTTTTTGGGGAGGCCGGGAATATGACAACGGATTTCGGGATTGAACGGATATTCCCGGGTCGGACATGACAGCGGATTCCGGGGATGAAACGGACATGTCCGTTTCATCCTCCCATCCGTTGTCATATTCCCGGGCCTCCCCAAAATCCGTTATAATCAGCAAGTTTCAAGTTTCAAGTTCCAAGTTTCAACTTTCAACTTTCAACTTTCAAGTTTCAAGTTCCAACTTCCAAGTTTCAACTTTCAAGTTTCAAGTTCCAACTTCCAAGTTTCAAGTTTCAAGTTCCAAGTTTCAAGTTCCAACTTCCAACTTTCAAGTTTCAAGTTTCAAGTTTCAAGTTTCAAGTTTCAAGTTTCAAGTTCCAAGTGGCATCCTTCATTTATGGGTTTACACTTTTAAGTTCGTAGTTCCGCAGCACCGCTAAAGGCGGAAGTCCGAACTTTTTATCATCCGAAAAGTGTAAACTACTTTTCATGCAAAATGAAGGATGCCTTCCAAGTTTCAAGTTTCAAGTTTCAAATTTCGAGTTTCAACTTTCAACTTTCAAGTTTTCATGATAAAGTTACAGATTAACTGTTACAAAGTTCTTGTCGATAATCAAAGAAAAAAACTAAAAAAGGGAATTGTAGTCAGGATATTCAGATCACTTTGGCAGAATATCCGGAGTGCCAAAGTTGCACTTTGACGTATCGAATCTGAATCCTATCAAATTTTACGGAGCTTTGAAATGAAAAGTAACGAATCAAAGAAAAACATTATCAAATGGAGTATTAAATGGAAGCTGATGACCATGATAACCCTTCTGATGCTCAGTTTTCTGACGGTGCTGACATATTTTCAGATATCATCGCAAAAGAGACTGATGGAAAATGAACTGGGCAGGCGGATCGAGCTTATAAAAGAGAATCTGACAGTGCGGGGGAAAAATTTTATTACCCATCTGTCGGCTCAGGTCGAGAGGGATATTGCCTCATTTAATTTTTCCGGGCTTATGGAAGGTGTCAAAAGCGGCGTGGAGAACAACCAGGAAGCCACTTATGCCATTCTGGCAAACTCATCAGGCACGGTCTTCATCCACACGCTGAATCCCGACTTGGTCCAAACAGAGCTGACCGGGGAAAGGGATAAGGAAGCGTTGGAAAAGACTGAAATCTCTGTGGCGGAATACAAAGAAGAAAATGAGTCTTTTATCGAAATCGTCAGACCAGTTCAGATCAGCACGGAGCCATGGGGTGTTTTAAGAGTGATTTTCACTCTGAAATATCTTGACGCGGAAATAGAGAGCTCCATGCAGAAGATTGAGCAGGAGACCCGCGGGATGATTCAGGAGGCCATATTCACATCTCTCGGATTCATGGGGATGGCGTTTGTCATTATTCTGATTTTTGTTCGCTCCATAACAGAGCCTGTCCGTGAAGTCGGCAATTTTGCAAAGATGCTGTCAGAAGGGAATCTGTGTGCTGTCATCGACATTAAAAACAGAGATGAGATCGGGCAGATGGCCGCGGATCTCAATCATGCGGCAGTCAATCTGAGTAAAATCATGGAGCAGCTCACAGATACCACAGGCGCGCTTTCGAAATCATCAGAAGAATTGTCTTCGGTCTCCGAGCAGATGGCCTCATCCGCCCAGGAAACCGACAGCCAGGCCGGCACAGTCGCCATGGCGTCCGAAAAAGTCACTGCCAATGTCGCGGGGGTGGCGTCTGTTGTGGCGAATTCAAGCGAGTCAGTATCCAGCATTGCCGCGATGACCGAAGAGATGTCCACCTCTTTCAGCAATATGACGGACTTTGCCCAGAGAACCTCTCAGAATGTAAACGCCATGGCGCAGTCGAGTGTCGAAATATCATCCGAAATTCACAACGCCGCCTCTGCTGTGGAGAAAATGACGCTCTCTCTGAACGAGGTCGCAAAGCATACTGGCCAGGCAAGTCATGTGTCACGGAGCGCGAGTCAGCGCGCCGAAGAGATCAATGAAAAGATCGCCGCCCTGGTTTTTTCATCAAAGCGGATCGGCAGAGTCGTCAGCGTGATCAAGGATATTGCCGATCAGACAAAAATGCTCGCCCTGAACGCGACCATTGAGGCGGCCGGCGCGGGAAAAGCCGGAAAAGGGTTTGCTGTGGTGGCTGGCGAAGTCAAGGAACTGGCAAAGCAGTCCGCGGATGCAACGGATGAGATTGCCGAACAGATCGAACAGATTCAGAGCAGCACGAATGAGGCAGTGGCGGTCATCGAAGAGATCGCGAATGTCATCAGCGAGATCGCGGGGATCAATGAGTCCATTGCGGTCTCAGTGGATGAGCAGACCGATTCCGCGAATGAAATATCAAGAACAATCGCCGACAATGCCGCAACCGTTAAAAACATAGCCGAACATGCCAGGGAATCGGCTCAGTTGGTGGAAGAGATTGCCAAATCAACCGCTGAGACATCGGAGACAGCAAAAAATGTGGCGCGGCATGTGGATGAGCTGGCAAAAGGGGTTAAAAACGCTGCGGGGTCAGCGGAGGAGGCTGCACATGGTGTGCAGGACATTTCGACCACCATGCAGGGTATCACAGAGGCTTCAAAAGAGACCTCTGCCGGCGCGGCCCGGACAAACACCTCATCAAAAATTCTCTCCCGGCTGGCTGCCGAGCTTTCGGAGATTGTTAGGCGGTTTAAATGTGATGACCAAAGATAAATCTAATTATAATGTTGGGCGGGGATTTGGCAATCCCCAGCGAGCTTGGTGGGGCTGCTCGGTTCGGATCGAGCAAGCGGGGATTTGCCAATCCCGCGAGCAGCTTTATGACCTTTATGACCAATCCCCGCGAGCATCTCAGAGTCGCTCGGTTCGGATTGGCAAATCCGAACCCGGCGTAGAACAATTTTGCAAATTGTTTAGAGTCGCCCGGTTCGGATTGGCAAATCCGAACCCTGTGTGGAACAATTTTGCAAATTGTTCGCGAGCATCTCAGAGTCGCTCGGTTCGGATTGGCAAATCCGAACCCGGCGTAGAACAATTTTGCAAATTGTTTAGAGTCGCCCGGTTCGGATTGGCAAATCCGAACCCTGTGTAGAACAATTTTGCAAATTGTTCGCGAGCATCTCAGAGTCGCCCGTTTCGGATTGGCAAATCCGAACCAGAAAGCAGGCGGGGATTTGCCAATCCCCGCGAGCTTGTCTATGATGCTCGGATTGGCAAATCCGAACCCTGTGTGGAACAATTTTGCAAATTGTTCGCGAGCATCTCAGAGTCGCCCGGTTCGGATTGGCAAATCCGAACCCTGTGTGGAACAATTTTGCAAATTGTTCGCGAGCATCTCAGAGTCGCCCGTTTCGGATTGGCAAATCCGAACCCGCGAGCATCTCTGGGTCGCTCGTTTCGGATTGGCAAATCCGAACCCGCGAGCATCTCAGTCGCCCGGCAAATCCGAACCCTGTGGTGACAGGGTGGAAACTTACAGAACGGAGGAAAGTGTGTCGGAGTTATCCTTCCATCCCGCCGGAAAGTATCTGGCAGCCGCTCTCACAGGTGGCTTTGGACTGGCTGCTTTTTATAACAAAAAGTTTTTAACCGAGTAGAAGCATGTCTGTTTCGCAGAACAACCAGCTTGTCAGAAAAACATATCGGCGCAAGCTCTCCAAGAGGCGTTAGTGAACAAGTTATGAGAACACAAGAACATAAAAAAAAAGAGATCGGCAGATACGCACCTTCCGATTCCACAGCAATCATCCTGGAAAGCATCTCCGACGGCGTGTTCACCGTTGACAGCGATTGGCGAATCACGTCTTTCAACCGTGCGGCAGAGGAGATTACGGGCATTCCCCGGGAAGAGGCGGTGGGCAGGCGCTGTTCGGAGGTCTTCCGCGCCAGTATGTGCGAAACAGGCTGCGCACTGCGTCGCACCACAGAGACCGGAACGCCCGTTATAAACAAGTCGGCGTTTATTATCGATGCCGAAGGCCGACGGATCTCTGTCAGCGTCTCCACCGCGCTCCTCCGAAACGGGGACGGCAATGTCATCGGAGGTGTGGAGACCTTTCGGGACCTGAGTCTGGTTGAAGAATTGCGCAGGGAACTTGAAGGCCGTTTTCAGATGGGCGACCTGATCAGCCGGAGTCTTTCCATGCGCAAGATTTTTGACATGCTTCCCCAGGTGGCTGCCAGCGAAAGCACCGTGCTCATTCAGGGCGAAACAGGAACAGGCAAGGAACTGCTGGCAAAGGCGGTTCATAATCTGAGTCCCAGGCGGAAAAATCCTTTTATAGCCGTCAATTGCGCGGCCCTGCCGGACACTCTGCTGGAGTCAGAGTTGTTCGGCTACAAGAAGGGTGCCTTCACCGGTGCCAATAAAGACAAGCCCGGCCGCTTTGACCTGGCCCGGGGCGGCACGCTGTTCCTTGACGAAATCGGAGAGATCAGTCCCGCGTTGCAGGTCCGGCTCCTGCGGGTTTTGCAGGAGAAGACCTTTGAACCGCTCGGCGGAACAAAATCGGTCACCGCGGATGTCCGAATTGTCACGGCGACAAACAGAGACCTTAACGAATGTGTGAAAGACGGTTCGTTCCGGCAGGATCTCTTTTACCGGATCAATATCGTCAGAATCGATTTGCCGCCCCTCAGAAAGCGCAAAGAGGACATACCCCTGCTGGTTGAACATTTTGTGTCACGCTTCAACCGGTTACAGGACAAATCGGTTTCCGGCGTGAGCAAGGAGGTTCTGGCATACCTGATGGCCCATGACTTTCCGGGGAACATCCGGGAGCTGGAGAATATCATTGAATACGCCTTTGTTCTCTGTGCCGAAGGCCGGATTGAACCGATTCACCTGCCCGAAGACTTCATTGCTCCCAAGTCATCGTCCAAAAGCGATCCCAAAGCTACCGATGGTATGAAAAGCGCGGTCAGAGCGTTGGAAGCGCAGAGCATCCGTGAGGCCCTTGAACGCAATCATAACAACCGCGCCGCAACCGCCAGGGAACTGGGGATACATAAGAGCACCCTTTTTCGAAAAATAAAATCCTTGGACATCTCCCTCCCTGAACAGGATGGACGATTCCGACAACCGGACAAATAGAGTTGTTTTATTGCACCTGTGTGTCAGTCAGCCAAAATTGCATTTTGGCACTCCGGATGATCGGCCAAAATTGCATTTTGGCACTCCGGATGATCGGTAGGGTGTCGGCCAAAATTGCATTTTGGCACTCCGGATAATCGGTCGGGCGTGTCGGTCAAAATTGCATTTTGGCCGAATATTACTGGTTCTAACGGATTTTGTGGTTCCGGGAATATGACTTATTCCAACGCTTTTTGTGGTCCCGGAAATGACAACGGATCAGAGGATGAAACGGATATCATCTCGGTCCGCTGTCGTATTTCCGGCTTATGCCGGGCGGGAAAATCCGTTTAATCCTCATCCCTCGATTCTCACTCTTTCCCATACCTGCCGGACGGCCTTTGCGGCATCCCCCTCTGAAAAATCAACCAGAGGTTTTTGTGCAACCATGGCCGAAGTCACATCCCGGTCATAAGGAACTGAACCGACATACCTTATATTGTTTCTCTCCGCATAAGACCTGATCTTTTCCGAGATTTCCGGATTGATGTCGTATTTGTTGACGCACACCATGGCGGGAATTTTCATAAATTCTGTCAGTTTTCCCACACGCTCCATGTCATGCATACCGGACAGGGTCGGCTCTGTTATGATAAGGACGGCATTTGCCCCTGTCACAGAAGCGATGACCGGACACCCGATACCCGGAGGGCCGTCGATGATAATGGTTTCAATGCCCTGTTTTTCAGCGATACCCTTGGCCTCTCTTCTCAGCATGCTGACAAGCATACCCGAGTTTTCCTCTGCAATGCCCAGTTTTGCATGGACCATAACACCGTAACGCGTATCAGACAGATACCATTTCCCGCAGATTCTCTGGGGGAAACGGATCGCATCCTCAGGGCAGAAATGCACACATACGCCGCATCCCTCACATGCGATCCGGTCGATGACAAAATCACTGCTTATTGCATGAAACTGGCAGCGTTCCATACATTCACCGCAAGCGGTACATCGTTCGTTATCAATTTCGGCAATATGGCCTCCCCGGAAATCCGCCTCTTCTCTGACAGACGGGGAGAGCACCAGGTGCAGGTCGGCTGCATCAACATCCGCGTCAACAATGACCTTCTTTTCAGCAAGAGACGCAAACGAAGCAGTTATGCTCGTCTTGCCTGTACCGCCTTTGCCGCTTATAATCGTCAGTTCTTTCATAATCCCTCCCCTTCGACAAGCTCAGGGACCGCCCGTCGGTCGTTGATCCGGTCGCTGAGCTTGCCGAAGCGGTCGCTGAGCTTGCCGAAGCGCGCTTTCATTTCAGGTATCGCATCTGTCATCATGATCCCTTTTGAATAATTTTCCGCGATTTCACGCTTGTCAGGTATTTCCATCAGTATCGGAATCCCCTGTTCTTCCGCGTATTTTTTTGTCTTGTCATCCCCGACATCACATCTGTTGATAATGATTCCGAAGGGGATATCCATTGTACGGACCGCCTCAACCGCCAGCACAAGATCATTCAGACCGAAAGGTGTCGGTTCCGTTACCAATAAAACATAATCAGATCCCCTTAACGCGGCAATGACAGGGCAGGATGTGCCCGGAGGCGCGTCAATAATATTGATCGCGTCATTGTCAATACGCGCTTTCACCTTTTCAATCAGAGGGGGTGACATGGCTTCACCGATGCGCAGTCTGCCATAGACCAGTTCCACCGGACCTGAGTTTCCTCTGATGATTTCCCCTAATTCCCTGGATGATTCGCTGACAGCATTTTCCGGGCAGACCATCATGCATCCTTTGCAACTGTGGCACATTTGCGGGAATGTCATAACCATATCCCCTATTAGGGTGATTGCTGAAAACTGACAGATTTCACCACATGCCCCGCAAGAATTGCAAAGGGAAGAATCGACTTGGGGCACCATAACCGTCACAGTCTCTTTTTCAGTCTGCTCAGTCTGTAAAAAAATGTGCGCGTTCGGCTCTTCCACATCACAGTCAAGAAACCGGACACGCTCTCCCAACGACGCGGCAAGATTGGTTGACACCGTTGTTTTCCCTGTACCGCCCTTACCGCTGGCAACAGCAATAATCATTGTTCAACTCCTTTTTTTTTAATTATGAGCATAATCTCATAAAGGAAAGATAAATATCTCTTTTCTGTTCGTCAAGTAACTTTTAATAAAAAGATTATCCGGAGTGCAAAGCTTGCTTTGCGAGTCAGGTAAGTCAGGTAAGTCAGGTAAGGCTTGACAGCATGTTTCAAATTTGAGATTAAGAGGATGCCAAACAATAACACAGTATGAATCTGAAACTTATGACCCGCTATGCGTCCGTATCCCCATTGGGAGATCCGAAAGGAACGGGGGATCGTGTTATTGTCCCGGCAACGCTAAGGCGGGTTTTTGGTTTTGGAGGAAACATGACCGAAAACATTGAAGAGCTGATCCCCACACAAAAGGGAAATTTCGGGGGACATCTGATTCCGACCGTGAATGCCAGGGATCTCTGGATATTTCTAGAATCCGGACAGGAGTTTGCCAACTGGATCAGAAACAGGATCAGAGATTACGGTTTTGCTGAAAATCAGGACTTTTTGATAATTTTGTCAAAAAGTACCGGAGGCCGTCCTGCCAAAGAATATTATGTCACCTTGGACATGGGTAAGGAGCTGTCCATGGTCGAGAGAACCGCGAGAGGGCGTCAGGCCAGAAGATATTTCATCGAGTGCGAGCGTCGGCTGAGGCAGATGGAAAGCTCTCCCGTTTCTCTTCTTGAAGAGCTTGCCCGCTGCATTCCCCCGGCCATGAAGTCCGCCGAGGCAATCGGACTTGAGGGGAATGACGCAGTTCAGGCCGCCAGGAACATGATCCAACACGCCATAGGCTATGACCTCGCCCGGATCATGGGAATTGAGGACCGGCTCGCGCCTCCGGACACATCTGAAAGGGTGGCGGAATTTGCCGACCGGGAGTGCAGAAAAGCTCCCGGGCGCAAAATGATCAGAGCCGAACTTTTTGCCCGCTTTGCCCTGTATTGCAGCAAAAAGGGCTGGCCTCTTCCGGGAATGCCGGATTTTTTCGAGGCACTGTCAGATGAGGTGCCTTATGCAAAGGTGAATCCCAAGAGCGTCAGCAACATTCTTTGGAGACAGCGCAAAAATCAAAATTAGAATTGCTGAAGCTTTGCAAGTCAGCGTCGCTTTTATGCACTTTTACGGATACCGGGAAGTCTGAATTTCGGGGACTTGCAAAGCAAGCTTTGCACTCCGGACTCCGGACTCCGGATTGACAAAATAGCGTCGCATTATTGCGTCTCTGTATGGTCGCAGTGTCGCTTTTATGCACTTTTCACGGATACCGGAAACAACGGTTCATATCATCACAATCCCTTTGTTTATCAGTGTTTGTTAAATAAATAACCCGCTCTGTTCATTCCTGGCATGGTCTGTGCATATATAGTAAGCAGCAGGCGGAGGTAATATTTGATGAAAATAGCTCTCGCGGTTTGGGAAGGAAGAATTTCACCGGTTTTCGATGTGTCCCGGCAGGTTCTTATCTTAACTATTGAAAATGAATCTGTTGCCGGAAGGCGCGAAGAAATCATCGCGAATGAAGAACCGGTTTACAGAGCCTCCAGACTGGCTGAACTGAACATACAAACGCTGATTTGCGGCGCAGTCTCCAGGCCGCTGGCCAATATGCTTGCCGCTTACGGAATCAGAACGATCCCCTTCACCGCGGGTGAGGTGGAGGACGTCATCGCGGCCTATCTTGCCGGCAGTCTGCCGAATTCGGAGATGTCGATGCCCGGCTGTTGCAGGCGGCACAGGCTGTTTCAGCAGTCGGTGTTACAAGAGCCGCGAACCACAAAACGATCCGGAAACATGAAACGATCCAGGGATCGAAAGGAGGAGAATATGCCAAAATGCGACGGAACAGGGCCCCGGGGAAAAGGCCCGGGCCAGGGAAGAGGCCCCTGCGGCGGAGGTCAGGGAAAGCAGGGATGTGGCGGACAAGGCGGCCAGGGTGCGGGAACCGGACAAGGGCGGAAGCGAGCCAGCAGTCAGGGTTCCGGAACTGACAAAACCAAATGATGCCTGTTGGTTATTTTTTATAAACGGGATTGGGACTCGGAAGAAACGCATTCTCCCATTATTTTATATTTCACACAAACGCCACAGAGAAAAGGCGCGGAGGAGGTAGCGGGTGCAGAGAAATCTGTGGCTGGTTACTTATTCCGTCCCTGAGGGGGCAGGGTCTTTTCGGGGTAATGTGTTTTTTCTGAGTACCTTACATTGATTTATGTGGGAGGAACCATTATGCCACAAGGAGACGGAACCGGACCTATGGGAAGTGGTCCGATGACAGGAAAAACACTCGGCAGGTGTGCCGGATATGGTATTTCGGGATCTGCAAACCCGTTTCCGGGACGCGGTTTCGGAAGAGGTTTGGGGCGTTGCAGGCATTTTATGGCCCGGGGCCGCAGGATTTCCGGACGGACGCTTTATGACGCTGGTGTTCCCTTTACGGCACCGACCCGGGAAGAGGAGAAGCGTTTCTTACAGGAACAGTCCGAGGTTTTGCAGAGTCAGCTTGATGAAATCGGGAAACGACTTGAATCATTGACGGGTCAGGAAACCCCGAAAGCCTGATCTTTCTCACTCTCACTCTCACTCTTGCTCTTTATCTTGCTCTTGCTCTTTATCTTTATCTTGCTCTTGCTCTTTATCTTTATCTTGCTCTTAATCGTATCCCGGTCGATTGTGGGTAGAGCAAGATAAAGGGCAAGAGCAAGATAAAGAGCAAGAGCAAGATAAAGAGCAAGATAAAGAGCAAGAGCAAGATAAAGAGCAAGATAAAGAGCAAGATAAAGAGCAAGATAAAGAGCAAGATAAAGAGCAAGAGCAAGATAAGATAAAGATAAAATAAAAAGCAAGGTGATTTACGATTATGAAAATAGCAATAACATCAACAGGAAAGGATCTGTCATCAGATACGGATCCGCGCTTTGGGAGAGCCGCATATTTCACATTGGTTGATCCTGAAACCATGGAATATGAGGTTGTGGATAATAAGCAAAATCTTAACCTTCCTCAGGGAGCAGGGATACAGGCGGGTAAGACAATCATTGACAACAATGTCGATGTTCTGATTACAGGCTTTTGCGGCCCCAAAGCCTTCATGGTTTTAAAAAAGGCCGGGATAAAGATATTAACCGGTGCAAAAGGACAGGTGACGGACGCTGTTCAGCAGTATAAAAACAGCAAATTGAAACCCATTCAGGAGGCCAATGTGGAAGGGCACTGGGCATAAATGGTATCAATGGTATCAATGGCATCAATGGCATCAATGTAGGGTGGGTGAAGCGAAGCGAAACCCACCATTTGCAGGCCGCCATTTGCAGGCCGCCATTTGTAGATATCTTGTGTCTTGTGGGTTTCGCTTCGCTTCACCCACCCTACATTTTGAATCGTATTGAATGAAGAATTGAATAACATGAGGAATAATAATATGAAATTTGCAGTACCTTTAGCTGAAGGAAAGCTGACCGCTCATTTTGGGCATTGCCAGGAATTCGCGCTTATCAATGTTGAGGGAAAAGAGATAAAAAACAAAGAGATTCACGTTCCGCCTCCCCATGAACCGGGTGTGCTCCCGAGATGGCTTGACGAAATGGGGGCAAACGTCATTATTGCAGGCGGAATGGGACACAAGGCAATTGATCTTTTTAATCAGGCAGGAATAAGAGTGATCACAGGCGCGCCTGTTGAAGAACCTGAAACCCTTGTCAGGAATTATCTGAGCAGCACCCTGCTTACCGGTGATAACGCGTGTTCAGGCGGCGACCATCATGAATGTGGTCATTAATATAACCAAATTATCCGGAGTGCCAAAATGCAATTTTGGCCTGCTGACCGAGCGATCATCCGGAGTGCCAAAATGCAATTTTGGCCTACTGAGCGATCATCCGGAGTGCCAAAATGCAATTTTGGCCTACAGATCATCCGGAGTGCCAAAATGCAATTTTGGCCCTACTGACCGAGCGATCATGCGGAGTGCCAAAATGCAATTTTGGCCTGCTGACCGAGCGATCATCCGGAGTGCCAAAATGCAATTTTGGCCTACAGATCATGCGGAGTGCCAAAATGCAATTTTGGCCTACAGATCATGCGGAGTGCCAAAATGCAATTTTGGCCTACAGATCATGCGGAGTGCCAAAATGCAATTTTGGCCTACAGATCATCCGGAGTGCCAAAATGCAATTTTGGCCTACTGACCGATCATCCGGAGTGCCAAAATGCAATTTTGGCCTACAGATCATCCGGAGTGCCAAAATGCAATTTTGGCCTACCGATCATGCGGAGTGCCAAAATGCAATTTTGGCCTGCTGACCGAGCGATCATCCGGAGTGCCAAAATGCAATTTTGGCCTACATCTCCGGCATTCCGGATATCACTGACAAATTAGAAAGGAACTAAAATGGAAAAAGTTTTAATTGTTGGTTGCAAAAGAGCAATGGATGATGTTTGCATTGCATGTTCAAGATGCATGGTGGGATTTAACAGGAAAGAGGGAGAATTTGCCCGTTACAAAGATCAGGATGCGGAGGTTATCGGTCTTTTGGGTTGCGGTGACTGTCCGGGGGCTACTATCGTGACACGGCTGGCCCAGATGAACCTGTGGAATAAGCCGATGGAAGAAAAAGTGACCAAAGTCCATGTCGCCCCATGCATTGTGGATCACTGTCCGCACAATGAGACAATTATCAAAAAGATCAAGGCAAAGGCCGGGGTTGAAGTGATTGAAGGGACGCATCCTTATAAGCCTGACAATATATTTGCCTAAGACCTGAAGAGAAATCAGGTTTTTTTAAAAAATCCGGTTTCATCGGGACACTGATACCATAAAAGCTGATTATAACGGATTTAGGAGCCCGTGAACTTGAACTTATACCCGAACTCGCCCGCAAATGAATGTTCAGGTTCACGTTCATAGGCATGTTCACAGGGGTTTCCCAAATCCGTTATAATCAGCATAAAAGTATTGTTTAAGGAGGGATATTTATAAAACATTCAAAGAATCTTTCAGAGTGTTGTCAGAGGGCGGTATTATTATCGGCATGATAGATCGCAACAGTCCGCTTGGACAAATATACTTAAATCATAAACATGACAGTCTGTTTTATAAACAGGCAACTTTCTATTCTGTTGATGAAATCCTTGAAATAATGATACAGACAGGTTTTGATGATTTCAAGTTTCAGCAGACTGTTTTTAAGAATTTATCAAAGATTACCAGGTATTAAATTGTCAGGACCGGTTACGGCGAGGGGTTATTTGCGGTCACACATGGCAAGAAAAAATGATTCGGAGGCAACCTGACCATTAAATATAAGGATATTATCGAAGCCAAAGAGCTGCTGAACCTTCCTGAACGGGCATCAATGAAAGAAATAAAATCAAATTACAGAGAACTCATCAGTCAGTGGCATCCAGACAAATGTAAAGAGAATGATGAAAAATGCAATGAAATGACAAGAAAAATAATTTCTGCATATAACATCATCATTACTTACTGTAATCAGTACCAATATGCTTTTACAAAAGAAGAGGTCAAAAAATATTTGTCAGATGAAGACTGGTGGTTTGAAAGGTTTGGCAATGACCCTTTATGGGGAAATATTAACAAACCTTAAATAATAACTCAAGTTTCGCACCCTCCGATTGGTGTGGAACCTTTCAGCGCATCAGTGAGAATCTCAATATAGGTCTGAAAGTCGCCCTCAGTTTCAAAAATACTGAATATGCTTTCAAAACTGACGACAAAAAGACCCCGAAAAAAATCCCATAGTCTCTGCGAATAGCTGATAACCGCACAATCGTCAGCCAGATGTTCGAAGAGGGTGCCCGGAGTCGCATGGTTTTCTTTCTCGTTCAGATAGTTCAGGAGATTATACCGCATAAAGCTTGCGGTGGTTGCGAACACCCGGGCGTTGAAGTTGTTGCTCTGATCCTTGCCGAGTGCGAGCATCTGTTTGCATTCTCTGTGGCAGACCTCGGTGGCCCACCGTTTTGTGTATTTTCTTATGACGGTGGAGGAATGCGGGGCTGTGTTGGTGGAAAGAAAGGCGGCCCATTTTTCTTTCTTCTTTTTCTTTTTTCCGCCTGTGACCGTGTCATCTCCCGGTTCCTTGTAGCCCTTTGAAAACACGATCACGGCATCCTCGTCCGAATCCGGAAGCCTGACCGTGATTCTCGCCAGCAGGAGGCCGGTTTTTTTGTCCTTCCCGAACCGTTTCCTGACTTTTTTGTAAAGCTGGGCAAGTGTGCGGAGCTTGCCTTTGTAAAGGTACCGGACATTGCTGTTTTTAAGTCGGCATATGACATGAATGCCTCTGTCGCCGATGCTGCGAATCCCGTTGATGAGCCAGGGCCACGCATACCAGCTGTCGAACAGAACATACCCCGGGCAGATTCCGTGACTGACGGCGGTTTCGATCATCATGAGAGCCAGTTCGGGTTTGGTGTAATTTTTCGCCTCGAAACTCCTCTGACCGCTCACGCTCCGGGGATCGCCTATTTTTTCGGGGCTGGCGGAGTTGCGCTTTTTCCCGAATCCGTAGGCAAAGTCGACAACATAAAACCCGTTTCCGGTCAGAAGACCGAGTGTCACTATGCGGAAACCCAGCACGGAACGTCCGAGGTTGTGATCAAAAACGTGGGAGACGTTTTCCATCTTTTTGCCCAGCTTTTCAAGAAGCGTGTCGTCAACGACAAAATACGACTCTTCATGAGGGCATTTGTCAAGCTCGATTCCGTAAAAAATTTCAAGACTGAGTTTATTCATGAATGTCCGCCATCGGCAGGCTTTCCGCTTGAACCTGTAAAAGGCGTCCTTTCCGCAGGAGGACCAGTGATCCCACTGTTTTCCGCAGAAGCTGTGAACTGTCCCGAGTTTCATCAGAGGCAGCATGAACAGTATGAACAGAAGATGTGCGGCATGGAATCCCTGTTCTTTCACAATACCGGTCCGGCCCGGCAATGTTCTGATTCTGAGAGATGAGAAAACACTGTCAGTTTTCGAATCAGAACTTTCCTGATCGTTTTGCAGATAATTCTCAATCTCCCCTTTGAATTTTTTGCAGTCGGCAACGCTCATTATCGTAAATCTCCTTTTTTAATATGTCATTTCCCCTCAGACGAAAAAGATGTATCACAGGAGCAACTTCGGAGCAAGAAAAAAAAAGAGGCGGAACAAAAAAAATTATTATGTCTCCGAGTATGGCGATGGGAGCGACTTTTCAGACCTGTACTGATATTCTCACTGATACACTGAAAGGTTTTGCACCAATCGAGGGGGTGCTAAACTTGAGTAATAATAAGATAATAGAAACAGAGTGAGGAAAATTTAAAATTGCAGAGAACAGCCACATAACCCGTCAATCAACCGGACAGTTGAAAGCAGTGTTCCGCTACGCTCCACACCGCTTTCAACTGCCGGTTTTTTCAGCGTTATATTTTTCCTGGCGAAGCAGATCGGTCGTGAACATGTAGAAATGAGGTGTTCCTATTCCTTCAAAATGCGTAACACCGTTCAAAAGAAACGGTGCGGAGCTTTACGTTTCTGGTGAAGCGGCACCCGGTCCGAAAGAAACGGTTTGCAGCTTCAAAGTTCTGCTGATACGGCACCCATCCGAAGCAAAAAAATAAGGCAGCCGCGCTGTATGAAAAATATAAACCTTAGAGATTTAAATTTTTGAAGGGTATTCAAAATGAAGCATCATCTTATTGTTGTGATTTCGATTTTGGGGCTGTGTTTTGGTTGTGCAGCGCCAAATGTCCGTATGTACTCCGGAGCTGAACTAACTCCGGACAAATACTCAGTGGTATGTGTGAATGACCCTGGCGATTCGATCTGGAGCGCAACTCGACTCGGTATCGTATCCGTAGATGGAGATATGACCGTCAACCCTTTTGAGTATATTCTCAGTCACAGATGGGCAAAATCCGTATCCGTCCTTCCCGGCAAACATAGCATTAGATGCCGGTACAATAAGGGGAGTTCGCAAGCAACGTCGAAGTTGTGGTTGGTTAGTGAACCAGGTAGAAACTACGTTATTAAGGCTAAAGTGATAGGCTACAGAGTTCAAATATGGATCGAAGATGAGCAGACGGGACTCTCTGTAGGTGGAATTTCGGGAAGTTCTGATGAGCCATCACAGCCTAAATGATAAAAAATATCTCGTTCTCAAGTCGGGGCTTAGGAACGCCTCTGCTCTTGAAGCCTCATGAAACAAAAAAATGAGGCAGCGGCGCTGGGTGAAAAATATAACCTTCAGATGAAGCGGACGGAAAAAACGTCCGCCGCTTATCTTGAATGTTAGGCTCAAATCTGTGCAGGGGGTATTTGATTGTTAAAATTTACCCAAAATACACAAGAAAGGAGGTGGATACAAGTACACGGCCCTGAGGATCATGCCTGTTTTTGAGGAATGGATATTATCCGAAAGAACAAGAACATTAAGAAAAAAGGAGCTTGATGATGCATAAAAAAATCTCAGTTCTCATTCTGTCATTATTGGTTATAATCGGATTTTCAACATTTAGTACTGCGGCCAAGGTGTCTGCTCCTGAAAAGGGGGGTGACGGGTTCAAAGCGGTAAGCCTGAAAGAAGCAAAAGAACTTCATGAAGATGGTGTGACAGTGGTTGCATGTCACAGTCACACGACTGATTTCATGAAAGGCCATCCGACCGGCACCATACACATAACCTGCCTGGTCCCAAAGGATCATAAACGCACAGATATGCCATTGGATAAAGTTGATTTTGACATATCACAACTTCCGAAAGACAAAAATACTCCCATTATGACCTATTGTGCGTCAGGTACATGATGGAAATCCTATCACGCCGCCAGGTTGGCGGTTGCTAACGGTTATAAAAATGTATACTGGATGAGAGATGGTATCAGAGGTTGGGAAAAAGCAGGGTACCCCACCGTGGGCAAACCGGAACTTCTTAATGATTTAATCGATGTAAGCAAGATTGATTTTGGCGCATTGCTTGTCACCGAAAAAGATGCAAGACAATTGAAAAATTGCACTTTTGTTGATTTTCGTGACAAATCAAAATATGACAAAGGTCATATCAAGGGCGCCAACCATGTTGATTATGGCAATATGTTTTCTAAGCCCATGATGGAGGAACTGAATAAGAGCAACAGTTTAATCATTATTCATGATGTCCCCGCAGTTGCGGGGGTCATTGCCGTGACGCTGAAGCTTATGGATTATCCCGATGTTTACATTCTCAGATAAATTTTTAGGATATGACCGTTTACCCAGGTAACAGTAAAAACATCAACGCATCAAACGATTACAATTAAACCGCCTGACAAAAGAATTCAGCGGATACAAAAAGCCGGCGGCACCGCTCTCAGAATCGAAAGTTTGTGTCCGGCTTTTTGTACCGCTGATTCTAACCGTTATATTAAGCCTCCGGCAGGGGAGAGGATGCTTTTCCCCATAGGGGTGGCTTAATATAACCCGGCACCGGAGCGGACAGCCCGCGTCAGAGATCCGGAAGCTGCCGGGGTGCCGGGGTGTGTCCGTCATTCGGGCTGCCGCTCAACTTATTGTTATGGTGCGACACGAGGTCGCATTGTTTAGTGTATTCAGCAAGTTGCGTGAATACCTGGTATGTTCCTACCAGTCCCTACACGGGCGTGCTTACCATGCGCTGTGTGGTCGGTGCGAAGCCCCGTGGACAAAGTACCGAATCGGGTTCAGACGGTGACGGGAGAACCCCTCGGAGAATCCTCCTCCGTTAAGGGCCGGGGACGGGTGATATGGTGAGGATATCCGAATATCCTTAAGCGTCGTAAATGAGCACAGACCTACGAGGATTAACAGGTCGAAGACCGCTTCCCTGTGTTTGCGGTGTGTGGTCAGGTTGCAGGTCTCATAACTGCCTGCACGGAACTGTTGTGCCACCGGCGTAGAGGATGCACCTAAGTCATCCATTGGATGAACAATGCGGAACGTGGAAACCCGGTCCCTTCGCCCGAACTGTTTCGGGCAGGCTAACCGCAAGGCATGCTGTCGGAGGGCCGGAACAGGATGCCGAAAGAAGCGAATGCCCGGCTGTAATGACCGGGATACCGGGTGAGACATTCCCGGCGCCGCAAGGCGGCAGACGTTCGGCGGGTCTTTGCTCATGCGGACACCGGACAAATCGGATGAAAGCGGGGAAAGCAGATGACGTCCTCCGGGATGGTGCGCTCCGCATGCTTCGGCCATTCTGACAGCCGGCAGGTAACATGAAGTACATTTATAATGTGCGGGTATCCCCGCAAGGGATACTTTTCAGAGGCTTGAGCGGTGTGACGGGAAACTGTCACGCACCGTTCTTAGGGGGCTTGGGGCTGGCAACAGCCCCCGGCTACCCGACTGGCTATTGACTATTATTTATTGACAAAAAGAAAGGATGAAAAGATGAAGGGAAAATTTTGTTTCATTCTGTTTTTTGTATCATTGCTGATTGTGTTCAGCTTGCCTGTTTATGCTGAACAACAACAGGAATGTTTTTCATCAAGTCTGCACCACAGAGGTGAAGGAATGCGTTACTGGTATGAGGCCAAAGACGGCTTTATGGCGATAACCGGCACTCCGTATAATAAGCTTATCTGCAATAATTGCCATGTAACAGGTTGCAATAATTGCCATCTGAAGAAGACAAAGAAGGGTTCGTTTACTCAACCGAATTGGCTCGGTCAAGTCAGACCTGTCTTAAATGCCATGTCCGTGAGAAAGCCATAATACAATATGATGAGATGATGAAATGCCCCGGAGTACATGCGAAGGCCTTCATGGACTGCATGGATTGCCACAGCAGGAGAGAAGTTCACGGAGATGGAAAATTCTACAATAGCATGAGGCAGAGCGGGGCAATGGATGCGGCATGCACAAACTGCCATACACAAGACACGGAAGATTATCCCGTTGTCCCTGATACCAGGTCACATACCGTTCATAAGAACAAGTTGGCCTGCAATGCCTGTCATGTCCAAAATGCCATAAGTTGCTACAACTGCCATTTTGGCGTACTTGCGGAGACTAAAAGCAAGCCGAAGAGTTTTACTATGAAAGTCAGAGACTTCTTACTGTTGGTAAAATACAAAGGGAAAGTCACAAGCGGAACCATGCAAACTTTGGTTGGGAAAAATAATGAGCCTTTTGTGGCCTATGTTCCTTACTTTACCCATTCGATCATGGGCGAGGGCAGAAAGTGCGAGCAATGCCATGCCACAGAGGCTGTCAGTATTCTTGCCTCATCCAAAAGATTTGCTCCGGCCATATTCAGGGATGGCAGACTCGAGTTTTACAAAGGCGTTATTCCTCTTGCTCCGGATCTCCTGGACTGGGTCTTTTTGGAAAAGAAGGAAGGAAAATGGGTACCTTTTGAATCTAAGGTAAAACCTCTCGTTCAGATGGCGCTTTATGCCGAACCCTTCACACAGGATGAGTTGAAAAAATTGGAAAATAAACACAACTACGGAGAATAGTTCGATTTCATCTGTGATAAGACACCACATAACACTTAATGAAGCGGACGGGGCTGGTCCTTTTACGAAGCTTTCCGTTAACCCGCCCCGCCGCTTATTACAATGTTATTTTTTTACCTATATGTGAGCAGGCCATATCAAAAACGAAAATTATATGCACATCCTGATATTCCTCATTTGAATAAAATAGTTCTAATCAAATAAAATCAACATGTAGTATTAACTTTTCGTAGTCGTACTATGTTATTTTTGCGTAATAACCTAAGTTAATTTTACAAAATTCGCATTGAATCACAAAAATATAACACGCTGATATTAGAGTTTAT
>JAUCGI010000074.1 GCA_030378035.1 Desulfobacterales bacterium HSG2 | reverse complement strand
ACGTTGTCACGTTCACGTTGTCACGTTCACGTTGTCACGTTCACGTTGTCACGTTCACGTTGTCACGTTCACGTTGTCACGTTCACGTTGTCACGTTCACGTTGTCACGTTCACGTTGTCACGTTCATGTTCACGTTCACGTTGTCACGTTCACGGGGTTCCGTCAAAAAGGAGGGAAATTATATGAAAATATCATTAAAAACTGTATTTCTGATCATTCTGCTGATTGTTTCGTTATCAGCAAATCTTTCAGCCAAAAAGAGGGACATGAAATTTGACCGTATTTCAATAGAGCATGGTCTTTCTCAAAATTCGGTGGTTGCCACATTACAGGACAGCAGAGGTTTTATGTGGTTTGCAACAAGAGACGGGCTGAACAAATATGACGGATACAGGTTCACAGTTTACAGAAATGATCCGGAAGTCCCCGGCAGTCTGAGCAGCAATTCTGTCCAGGCAATATGTGAGGATAAGACCGGAACGCTGTGGGTCGGCACATTGGGCGGGCTGAACAAGTTTGATCATAATCGGGAAAGATTTATCCGTTATCTGCATGATCCCCAGAATCCTGAGAGCCTGAGCCATAATAAAGTGTGGTCTCTCTGGGAAGATCGCGACGGAATCCTGTGGATTGGGACCAGCATGGGCATGAACAAGTTTGATCCGAAGGAAGAGAAATTTACCCGTTACCTGCACGATCCCCGGGATCCCGACAGTCTGAGCCATAACGAAGTCTATTCGATTTACGAAGATAGCCGCGGAATTCTGTGGATCGGAACAAGCGGAGGAGGCTTAAACTCGTTTGATCGGAACAAGGAAACATTTATCCGTTATCAGCACGATCCCCAAGATCCCGACAGCCTGAGTTCGAACAGAGTCTATTTCATTTACGAAGACAGCCGCGGAACCCTTTGGATTGCCATGTATGATGCATTGAACGCTTATGATCGGAAAAAGGGAACATTCACGCGGTATCTGCCTGATCCGCAAGACTCCGGCAGTCTGAAGCATAAGAAGGTCAGGTCCGTTTGTGAAGACGACAAAGGAAGATTGTGGTTCGCGACGCGGGGCGGCGGGCTGAATGAGTTTGATCGGGAAAAGGAAAAATTTGTCCACTATCTCCACGAACCGGCAAATCCCAGAAGTCTGAGTATCAATGATCTGGCAAGCATTTACAAAGACAGAACAGGGATCCTGTGGATCGGCTCGCATGGCGGCGGAATAAATAAATTTGATTATAAACGGAACAGATTTGCCCATTATCTGCATGATCCCCATGATCCCGAAAGCCTGAGCAATAATGACATTATGGCGATTCATGAAGAGAGAAGCGGAACACTCTGGATCGGAACTTACGGAGGCGGACTGAACAAGTTTGACCAGCAGGAAGATGTGTTTATCCGTTATCTCCATGACCCGGACAATCCCGAAAGCCTGAGCAGCAGTGAGGTCATGTCCGTCTGTGAGGATAGCTCCGGAACGCTCTGGATTGGCACATTAAAGGGGCTGAACAAGTTTGACCGGACTTATGAGACCTTTACGCGTTATCAGCATGACCCCCAGGATCCTGAAAGTCTGAGCCAAAACAGTGTCACTTCAATTCTTGAAGACAAAGACGGAACCTTGTGGCTGGGCACATGGAATGGCGGACTCAACAAGTTCAACCGGGAAGAGGAGACGTTTACCCGTTACCGGCATGACCCCCATGACCCCGGCAGTCTGAGCCACCGCCGTGTCCGGTCAATGTATGAAGACAGGCGCGGAATCCTGTGGATTGGGACAAATGAAGGGTTGAACCGGTTTGACAGAACGACTGAAACCTTCACACGCTACCTTCATGATGAGCAGCGTTCTGACAGCCTGAGCAACAACCATGTCAAATCAATCTGTGAAGACACCCGGGGAACGCTCTGGTTCGGGACAATGGGCGGACTGAACAGGTTTGACCGGGAAACCGGCACTTTTCTCTGCTATCAGGAGAAAGACGGCTTGTCCAATAACGTCATCTACGGGATTTTGGAAGATCAGCAGGGCAATCTGTGGCTCAGTACCAATCAGGGACTCTCCAAATTCGACCCGATAGAGAAGACCTTCAGAAACTATGATGTCAGTGACGGACTCCAAAGCAATGAATTTAATACCAGCGTGTGTTACAAAGGCCGGAGCGGCGAGATGTTTTTCGGCGGAATTAACGGATTTAACGCATTTTATCCTGATGAAATTAAGGATAATTCCCATATCCCTCCGATTCTCTTAACCGAATTTCAAAAATTCAACAAAAGAGTGACACCGGACACCCCTCTTTCAGAAATCAGAGAAATGGAACTCTCCTACAAAGATTATGTCTTTTCTTTCGAGTTCGCAGCCCTGGACTATACCGCGTCGGATAAGAATATGTACGCCTATATGCTGGAAGGATTTGAAAAAGATTGGAATTATACGGATGCAAAAAGACGATTTGCAACATATACCAATCTCAGGCGCGGATCGTATCTCTTCAGAGTCAGAGGCTCAAATAATGATGGCGTGTGGAATGAAAAAGGCGTGTCTGTCAGGATTACGATTACACCGCCATGGTGGGAGACAGCGTGGTTCAGGGGATTCATGATTCTGCTGGCAGTCGGACTGATATTCGGAGGCTATCACTGGCGGGTGAATGCTGTTGAAGCCCGAAGCCGCGATCTTGAAATACAGGTGGACAGCCGGACAAAGGAACTGAAACAGGCCAAAGAAGTCGCAGAAATTGCCAATCAGGCCAAAAGCACCTTTCTTGCCAGCATGAGCCACGAACTTCGCACCCCGCTCAACGGGATTCTGGGGTATGCTCAGATACTGATGCGCGAGCCGACAGTAACAGAACGTCAGCAGAACGGTCTGAACATCATCGAGCAGAGCGGCAGTCATCTCCTGACGCTCATCAACGATGTGCTTGATCTCGCGAAAGTCGAATCCGGCAGCATAGAACTGTATGAGACAGATTTCAGTCTTCCCGCCTTCCTGAGAGGCGTGAGCGGCATCATCCGCATCCGGACGGAACAGAAAGGGCTTGACTTCCGCTCGGAATTGTCCGACAATCTCCCTGTCTGCATACACGGCGATGAAAGACGGCTGCGCCAGGTGCTTCTGAATCTGCTCGGCAATGCTGTCAAGTTTACGGACAAAGGCGGGGTGACGCTGCGGGTCGGAAAGACTTCCCAAGTTTCGGGGACTTCGGAAGTCGCACTCCGATTTGAAGTGGAAGATAGCGGTGTCGGTATTGCTTCGGCAGATTTGAAGGCTGTTTTTGATCCGTTCAGACAGGCCGGCGATCAAAAAAGTAAGGCAAAAGGAACAGGTCTGGGACTGGCCATCAGCCGGAATCTGGCCAGGGTGATGGGAGGCGAACTGTTTGTGGAGAGTACGCCCGGACAGGGGAGCAGATTCTGGTTCGAGATTGCTCCGACTGTTGTGGAAAAGGGACGGGAAACCTCTGTCAGAGAGGCTCGGAATATTCTCGGTGTGAAAGGAGAGGCCCCGACGGTTCTGATCGTGGATGACAAATGGGAAAACCGGGCAGTGCTGGCCGATCTGCTCACGCCTGTGGGGTTCGGAATTATCGAAGCTGCTGACGGAGAGGAAGGATTGGAAAAGGTCACGGAATATCACCCCGATGCCGTGATCACGGATCTGATTATGCCGAATACAGATGGCTTCGAACTGATTCGGCGTATCAGAAAGTCTCCGGATATGAAGGACATGCCGGTGATCGCCACCTCTGCCAGTGTCTATGAGGCAGACCGGCGGAGAAGTCTGGAGACCGGCGCGGATACCTTTCTCCCAAAGCCGGTGGATGCGGAACTGCTTTTTGAACAATTGCGGCAGCTTCTGAAAATAGAATGGATCTGTCAGGAGACTGCCAGCAAAATGGCGGATGAAACAGATACAGGCGAGCTTGTTCTGCCGCCCCCGGAGACTTTGGAACAGTTGCTTGATCTGAGCGATATGGGGGATGTCAGAGGGATACTGGAATGTCTGGATGAAGCGGCGCGCTCCGATGAGCGGTTCGGACCGTTTGTCCGAAAGTTCCGGAAGTTGGCAAATGGTTTTAAACTGAATAAAATCACTGAATTACTGGAGGAGTATCTGAAATGACGAATTACTGGAGGAGTATCTGAAATGACGAATTACTGGAGGAGTATCTGAAATGACGAAATTGGAAGTAAAAGGAACCGTACTGGTTGTTGACGACGAACCCGCCAATCTGGGGGTGTTGTTTGAATATCTGGAACAGGCCGGATTCAGGGTTCTGATTGCCGAGGACGGAACCAGCGCGCTCACGCGGGTCCGGCGTTTTCAGCCGGATATCATTCTTCTGGATGTCATGCTGCCGGACATAGGCGGCTTTGATCTGTGCCGGCGTATCAGTGAGCAGAACGACGAGGATATCCCCGTGATCTTTCTGAGCGCGCTGACAGATATAGCCGATAAGATCAGAGGGCTTGAACTGAGCGCGGTGGATTACATAACCAAGCCCTTTCATCCCGAGGAGGTAGTTGCCCGTATTGAAAAACACATGACCATCCGCAGCTTGCAGAAACAGCTTGAGGATCAGAATGCACGCTTACAGCGGGAAATTGCGGAACGCAGACAAATGGAGGCCACGCTGAAAGAATCCTACGAGAGATTCGTCACTGTTATGAACAGTATGGAAGCCATTATGTACGTTGCCGATATGGAGACTCATGAAATCCTGTTTGCCAATCAGTATTCACGCAATATATTCGGAGAGATCGAAGGTGCTGTCTGCTGGCAGGTGCTTCAGTCAGGGCAGACAGGCCCCTGTGAATTCTGCACCAATAAATATCTGCTGAAAGACGGACAGCCTGCGGGTGTCCACAGATGGGAATTTCAAAACACAGTTACAGGTCGATGGCACTATCATCAGGATCAGGCGATCCTCTGGACAGACGGCCGGCTGGTGCGGATGGAAATTGCCACTGATATTACGGAACTCAGGCAGACACAGGAGGCACTGGAAGCAGCCAAAGCTGAGGCAGATTCATCCAATAAGGCCAAAAGCGAATTCCTCGCCAACATGAGTCACGAGATCCGCACCCCCCTGAACGCCATCATCGGTATGACCGGATTCCTTCTTGACTCGGACCTGAATCCGAAACAGAGGGAGCAGGCCGGGATAGCGTATTCGGCCTCGGAGGCACTCCTGTCTCTTATCAACGATATCCTTGACGTCTCGAAAATAGAGGCCGGAAAGATTGAGTTGGAAAGTCTTGAGTTCGATCCGGAAAATCTGGTCGGGGAAGTGGTCGCGATGCTGGAGACAAAAGCAAACGAGAAGGGCATCGGACTTTTTTTCCGAATTTACGGGAATGTTCCTCCGGTACTTCGGGGCGACCCGCACCGCTTGCGTCAGATCATCGTCAATCTGGTGAATAACGCGATAAAATTTACGGAGCAGGGCGAGGTTTTAATTCGTGTGACTTCGGAGAATGAAAGCGATTCCCAGATCGTACTCCGCTTTTCCGTGATTGATACCGGCATCGGTATTCCCAAAGACCGCACGGACCAACTGTTCAGGGCCTTCTCCCAGGCGGACGCTTCCACCACCCGGCGATACGGCGGAACCGGCCTGGGTCTGACGATCTCCAGACATCTGGCCCGTATGATGGGCGGAGATGTCGGCGTTGAAAGCGAAGAGGACATGGGATCGACTTTCTGGTTTACAGCCCGCTTTGAGAAAGTTGATGCTCGATGCTCGATGCTTGATACTCGATACTTGAAACTCGGCATGGGGAAACCAGTTTCAAATTTCAAGTTCCAAGTTTCCAAACGTATTCTCCTTGTGGAGGATAATGAGATGAATCAGGCAGTGGCTCTGACCTTGCTGGAAAAACTGGGGCTTTCCGCGGATGTGGCTTTCAACGGCAGAGAGGCGGTTGAGATGCTTCGGACAAATTCCTATGATCTTGTTCTGATGGATGTCCGGATGCCTGAAATGGACGGTCTGGAGGCCACCCGTGTGATCCGGGATCCCGGGTCCGGCATGCCTGACCCCGGGATTCCGATTGTGGCCATGACCGCGGATGCGATGAAAGAAGACCGGGACAGATGTCTCCGTGCGGGTATGAATGATTATCTCTCAAAGCCGATCGGTCTGCATGAAGTTCTTGCGGTCATTGAGAGGAATCTGAAATGGGACGGCGAGGAGCCGGCGATAAGGGATCAGCAGCAAGAAGCCGGCGGCAAAGAGCAGAATGAAGAATCCTCTCCCCCCTCATCCCTTACCCCTCACTCTTCCGAAATCTTCGACCGGGAGGATTTTGTGAAGCGTCTGGGCGATGATGAGAATCTTTTAAGAATGTTTGCACAAAAACTGCCTCCATCCATATCGGACAGAATCGAGGGATTGAAAACCGCACTGAATGAGAATGATATCGACGAAATAATCGCACATGCCCATGCCCTCAAAGGGATGACTGCCAATGCCTCGGCGCGCAGACTCTCCGATGCGGCATACAAGATGGAAACTGCCGCAAAGGAGGGCGAATCGGAGATATTCCAATCACTGATAAATGAACTTGAGCAGGAATTTGAAAGGTTTTCAGCGGTGTTGCGAACTTGGATATAAGTATCTCTCTGCACCTTGTCTCTTTGTGCCTTTGTGCCTTTGTGTGATATATAAAATTTATGACCATGTACTTATCAATTTTAATTCAGATTGTCATTCGTTTTGGCTTTTGAGGAGAGCGTTTATGAGAATTAAGCATTTGTCCCTTAGAAATATCGGTCCTTTCATTGAAGCGGAGATGCGCTTTTTTGATGACGCGGATGAAAAAGTGCCGGTTGTTCTGATTACCGGCGAAAACGGCGCGGGCAAAAGCATCATTACAGATGCGATTCGCGGTATGTTCGGCCCGCAATATGTTAGATTGGAAAGAGATATTCGCAGACGGAAATGTGAAGAAAAACCTGAGATCAGAATGATGCTGGAGACAGAACAGGAAGAATATTTTTTAAATTCCCATGAAATCAGGGAAAACGATATCCTTCCTCCGCCTCTGTCCGAAAAGCATCATTCAGTGATGAATATGCCGGAAAATGTTCGGAAAGGGGGCGAGTGTCCGAACTGGATTGCAGACTTCTGGCCGTCAGCATCAGCAGGCGGCTCGTATCAGATCAGGGCGCTTGCAAATCCGGAGCATAAGAATCTTTTTCTCAATGCCCTGCAAGGTGTAGGAACAAAAGAGAGTCTCACAGAACTTATCTGCCATTTCGACTATCTGAGAGACAGTCGGGATCCCCGGGAACAGGAGATCGGTGAACGCCTTTATCATGTCCTGGAAAAAATTATTGAAAACAGCCTGCTCGACGGCGGCAAACTGAGCCATATCTCCCGATCAACATACCAGCCGGTTATTCTCCAGAACGGTCAGGCGGTGAATCTGGAAAACCTCAGCAGCGGCAATCTGTATCTTATTCAGAATATGACGGGTTTGCTGGGCAAAATGTACTCGGTGCATTTTCTGCGACAGACGCCGCTTTCCGAAATCTGTCAGACGCCCGGAATTCTGCTGATTGATGAGGCTGAAAATCATCTCCATCCCAAATGGCAGAAGCGTTTCATCCGCTCTGTCCTGGATATCTTCCCGAATTTGCAGATTATTGCCACGACGCATTCCCCTTTTATCATCTCTTCTGTCCCTGATGCTCGGCTTTTTGTGTGCAAGGTCAGGGCAGAACATTGCGTTGTGGTTGATGAAACTTCTGAATACAGCAACAAGCCGGTGGATGAGATTCTCATCTCTCCGCTGTTTGAGGGAACTTTGCCGTTTAATGAGGATATCTCCCGATTAATAAGGAAACGGGAACAGGCAATCCGGGCCGGCAATGGGAATGAGCGTGAGCAGATTGAAACCAAACTCAAGGCGATCAATCCTCAGTATTTCTCCTATCTTGATGTAGATTTCGGGGAGGCCGGTCCGTACCCTGAGCTTGTCGAAGGGGCTGAATTTGGATTGTAATTCCAACAGCCTTCAATATAAACTTTAACATTTATCAGAAAGGAGAAGAAAAGTGGAGAAACATTTTTACCAATTGTCTGCTTTGTGCGTCTTCATTCTAATCGCGAGCATCTCTCTGTCATACGCCGGAGGCCCTGACAGTCAGGGTTCAGATATGTCCGATGATGATTATGTGGCGATAGAGGAGGAATTCAGATGGCTTCAGGAGGAGGCTGAGGCCACGATGGTTACTGTGGCGACGAAAACCGAAAAAAGGTTGGAAGATGTGCCCGGCAATGTCACCGTTATTACAAGAGAAAAACTGAGTCGGCGCAACATAAAAACGGCGGATGAGGCAATTTCGCTTCTCACAAGCGTATTTGTCAAAAGAAACAAGGGACTGATGGACAGCAGCGCGTCTGTGAGACTGAGGGGATTTAACAAAGATCAATATACCTTAATACTCTTAGACGGTCAGCCTCTGAATGACGGCTATGTCGGCGGATTGTCATGGAATGCGCTGCCGGTGGAAAATATTGAAAGAATAGAACTGATCCGGGGAGCGGCTTCAGCCCTTTACGGCGGAAACGCCATGGGCGGCGTGATCAATATCATCACCCGAACCCCGGAAAAGCCGGAAGCTTCTGCCACAGTCGGATACGGAACCCATGATACCCAGCGCTATCGTGCCCATATCGGCCATCGCGTGATGGACAAATTCAGCATGAGAGTCGGTTACGAGGCCGAATTAACGGACGGGTATGAAACTGTGCCGGTGCTCAGGACGATCAAATCCGGCGAGGGATCCGTATCCGGAGGCCGGCCCATGAATGACGAGTTCGGAAACTCCACAAAATGGGTGGTCGGCGACAGGGGGAAAAACAATGCCGAGAAGGGGAGTCTCCATGCAAAAGCGAGTTTTGATTTCTCCGATACCGGTATGCTCGCCTTTACCATGATATCCGGGCGTCATGAGTATGACTATGATCCGCCGAATACCGAGATGGAAACATTCTCCGGCGCAGCCATCGCGGGAACGGATGCTCAGGCGGGTTTCAGCCCGAATGATTTCATATACGGCGGTATCGGCGATAAAACCACTGAGGTTTACACTCTGAAGTTCAGAGAACGCTTCGGATCAGTTCATTTTGAAGCACAAGCCGGCCTGACAAAAAGCGATCAGCGTTACACAGTGGAATCCGGAGGCTCGGAAAAGACCTATTATGATTCCCCCGGCAGACTTACAAACATTGAAACGGAAACCCTGTTCTCGGAGATTCGCTTTGATTTTCCCATAATGAAGCAGCATGTTCTTACAATGGGGGCCACTTTTCGGACCGATGAGTCGGATACCAATGAATATGATGTTCCGTATTACCGGAGTTTTTCAGATAAAAGTGACAGCTCTTTTCATTCCGGCGGAAAAGATGAGATCCTGGCAGCGTTTTTTGAAGATGAGTGGAATATCACCGACTCATTTGCCCTGTACCTGGGCGGGCGTTACGATTCATGGAAGGTCAGTGAGGGCGTATCCGGCGAACCCGGTTCCGAATCCGAATATGAGAGCAACACAGATTCCGAATTCAGTCCCAAGGCCGCGCTTGTCTGGAAGGCCCTTGAGGATACGATTCTGAGGGCTTCCGCAGGTCATGCGTTTCGTCCGCCCAACCTTTACGAACTGTATCGGACCCGGAAAAGCCGATCCACGACGTATCAGTGCAATCCCATGCTGGACCCGGAGACGGTCTGGACGTATGAGGCAGGGATTGAGCAATATTTTTTCGACCGAAAGACCCGGGTATCTCTCACCGGATACAGAAATGATATTGAATCTCTGGTCTATTACAGGGATGATAAGGAGACCAAAACCAAGACCCGCATGAATGCAGGCAAAGCGAGAACTTACGGATTGGAATTCGAAGCCGCTCACAAGATTTGCAACTGGCTGAAACTCTGGGGAAATTTCACTTATACCGATGCAAAAATGACAGAGAATCCCCTTGATCCCGCGACTGAGGAGAAACATATTACCGGCATTCCCGAGACAATGTGGAATATCGGCTTGGACGCCCGGCATAAGTGGTTCAAAGGAAGCCTTGCGGGACGGTATTTCAGCAAGATATATGATAATTCTGACAACACGGACATTGAAGAAGGGGTCTATCAGACATACCAGCCGGCCTTTTATCTGGATGGGAAAATCACTTTTACGCCGTGGAGATGGGTGGAACTCTCCGTTTCCGCGGATAATATCCTTGATGAAGAATACTATGAATATTACAGGCAGGACGGACAGACCTTTCTTTTTGAAGTGAGTTTGCGATATTAAAATTAAGATGCAGACAAGGAGGAGATTATGAAATTCAAAGCTTTTAAAATGATGAAGTCGAAACTGATGACTCTGTTCCTGGTGGTGGGGATAATCCCTTTTGTCATTGTGGGACTGGGGAGCAGTTGGCTGGCAAGCGATGCGCTGATGGACAAGTCTTACGGACAACTGAAGGCTGTGCGGGAGATCAAAAAGGCCCAGATCCGGAAGTTCTTCAGGGAGCGCAGGGGCGATATGGGGGTTCTGACAGAAACAGTGAAAATACTCAGAGACACGGCCTTTGAGAAGCTGAAGACCGTACAGGAACTTAAAAAGGCGCAGATCGAGGAATTCTTTGCAAAGGTGCAGGCCGATATCCTTATCCTTTCAAAAAGTGAGGATGTCCTGAGCCTGTACAATCGCCTTGAAACCTATCATAAAGAGGCAGACTCCGAATCTTTTGATGTTTCCACCGATGAATACACGCGTATCTGTGATGAATACGGCGATTATCTGAGCGGCTATGTGAAAACCTGCGGCTATTACGATATATTCCTCATCAACGCGGACGATGGACATGTCTTGTTCACCGCTGCCAAAGAGAGTGATCTCGGGACAAGCCTGAGCGATGGTCCCTACAAATCGGAAGGCTTGGCAAATCTCTGGCGCAAGGTGGTTCAGACGAAAAACCCGGCGATTGAGGACTTTTCCGCTTATACCCCGAGTAAGCGCGGACAGGCTGCCTTTGTGGGCGCGCCGATCTTTGACCCGTCAGGCGAACTGATCGGCGTGGTTGCCCTGCAAATTCCGAGCCTCCCCATTAACCGCATCGTGCAGAGACGTCAGGGCATGGGAAAGACAGGAGAGACCTGGCTGGCCGGCAAAAAGGGCGGGGCTGTGGCATATCGCAGTGACAGGCTGATTAAGGAGGGGAAAATCGGAGACGAACTCTCCTGGGATATTGTTAACAAAGCGATTGGTGGCGCAACTGGTCAGAAGGTTGTCACCGGAAGCACCGGGGATTTGGAGATCATCAGATACGAGGGACTGAACATCCGGGGGCTTCTATGGGCAATCATCAGCACCATAAAATTGGAGGAGGCGATTACGCCCAGGACAGAGGGGCGGGAGGATTTCTTTGCCAAATATATCCGGGAATATGACTATTATGATCTTTTTCTGATCCATCCCCGCGGAAAAGTCTTTTACTCCGTTAGCAAAGAGAAAGATTACGGCTCGAACATGGTTGACGGCCAATATGCCGGCTCCGGTCTGGGCAAGCTGGTCAGAAGGGTGCTGGAGACCCGGCAGTTCGGCATGGCCGACTTTGAACCCTACCCCCCGAGCAACAACGAACCTGCCGCGTTCATTGCCCAGCCTGTTATTCATGATGATGAAACAGAGCTGATAGTCGCTCTTCAGCTCTCCCTTGAAGGAATCAACAGCATTATGCAGGAGCGCACCGGCATGGGCAAATCGGGGGAAACCTATCTGACCGGATCTGACTATCTCATGCGGTCCGACTCCTTTCTTGACCCTGATAATCATTCGGTAAAGGCTTCTTTTGCCAATCCCTCCGAAGGAAGCGTGAAGACCCGTGCGGTCACAGAAGCGCTCGCCGAAAATACGGAAGAGGAGATTATCGAAGACTACCGGGGGAATCCGGTTCTCTCCGCGTATACTCCCCTGAAAGTTGAGGGTATTACCTGGGCCCTGCTGGCCGAGATTGATGAGGCCGAAGTCAGAGAACCTGTCAGAAAACTGAACCGGTATATATGGCTGATGGCCCTGATGATCGCTCTGGTGGTGGCGGCTCTGGCGTATTTTATTGCAAGGGGGATTGCCGATCCCCTAAAGGAGAGCGCGGACTTTGCCAACGCGGTGGCCGGGGGAGACCTGAGCGCGGATATCGATATTGAACGGGATGACGAAATCGGAATTCTGGTAAGCGCGCTGAAAGAGATGAAAGAAAAGATCAATGATTTTCTCAGGGAGATGGAAGCCCTGACCTGGGCGGTCCAGGAAGGGAGGCTCGACAACCGCGGAGACGCGGACGCGTTTGCCGGAGACTGGCGCCGACTCATCATCAGCGCCAACAAACTGATTGACGCGTTTGTCGTGCCGATTAATATGACATCCGGGCATCTTAACCGAATTTCGTCCGGCGATATTCCGGAAAAGATCACAGAGACGTACAGAGGCGATTTCAACCAGATCAAGAATAATCTGAATGTGCTTATCGATACCGTGAGGTCGCTGTTGAAAGAGACAAACGGACTGATCCTGTCCGCCCGGGACGGCCGGTTGGATCACCGCGGCCACACAGAAGCCTTTTCCGGGGGCTGGCGTGAACTGGTGGACGGCGTTAACCGCCTGATTGAAGCGTTTGTTGAGCCGATCAACCTGACAGCGGACTCTGTTGACCGGATTTCCAGGGGAGATATTCCGGAAAAGATCACAGGTGAATACAAGGGCGCGTTCAACAAGATCAGGAACAACCTGAACCGCATGATAGAGAATTTCACGATATTTGCCACTGACCTGCAAACCGCGTCAGACGAAGTCGCTACCGCCAGCCAGTCCATGAGTTCCGGTTCAGAGGAGATGGCTCAGGGGGCCACGGAACAGGCGGCCGCGGCCGAGCAGACTTCGGCATCCACCGAGCAGATGAGCGCCAGCATCAACCTGAACGCGAAAAACGCCGAACAGACCGAAAAGATCGCCTTGAAATCCGCAGAGGATGCCATGGAGGGGCAAAAAGCGGTCGCAAAAACCATGGACGCGATGAATATAATTGTTGACAATATCTCCGTGATCGAAGATATTGCCCGTCAGACGGATCTGCTGGCATTAAACGCGGCCATCGAGGCCGCGAGGGCCGGCAAACACGGCAGAGGGTTTGCTGTGGTGGCTTTTGAGATTCGGAGGCTGGCTGAAAGGAGTCAGGAGGCCTCGGCGGAAATTAACAAGTTGTCACTCTCCAGCGTGAAGATTGCGGAGCATGCCGCTCAGATGCTGACCAAACTTACCCCGGATATTCAGCAAACCGCTCAACTGGTTCAGAATATCAGCCTAGCATGCAGAGAACAGGATGCAGGCGCGGATCAGATCAACAAGGCGGTTCTTCAGTTGGATCAGATCATTCAGCAAAACGTCTCGGCATCGGAAGAAATATCCGCAATTGCCGGAGAACTGGCAAACCAGGCGGAACGACTCAAGAAGATTACAGCGTTTTTTACTGTTCAAAAGATGGAAGGTTAGGTAGATCGTGAACTTGAACTTATACTTGAACCTGCCCGTAAATGAATGTTCCTGGTTCTGACGGATTTTGTGGTTCCGTATCATTTTCAGGTGGTTAACAAAACGCAGAGACCGCAGAGAACCGCAGAGAACCGCAGAGATTCGGACAGGACTCTGCGATCCTCTGCGTCCTCTGCGTCCTCTGCGTTAAAAAAACAGATTCGGGGGCTATCAACAAAACGCAGAGACCGCAGAGAACCGCAGAGAACCGCAGAGATTCGGACAGGACTCTGCGATCCTCTGCGTCCTCTGCGTCCTCTGCGTTAAAAAAAACAGATTCGGGGGCTATCAACAAAACGCAGAGACCGCAGAGAACCGCAGAGAACCGCAGAGATTCGGACAGGACTCTGCGATCCTCTGCGTCCTCTGCGTTAAAAAACAGATTCGGGGGCTATCAACAAAACGCAGAGACCGCAGAGAACCGCAGAGAACCGCAGAGATTCGGACAGGACTCTGCGATCCTCTGCGTCCTCTGCGTTAAAAAAAACAGATTCGGGGGCTATCAACAAAACGCAGAGACCGCAGAGAACCGCAGAGAACCGCAGAGATTCGGACGGGACTCTGCGATCCTCTGCGTCCTCTGCGTCCTCCGCGTTAAAAAAAAACAGATTCGGGGGCTATCAACAAAACGCAGAGACCGCAGAGAACCGCAGAGAACCGCAGAGATTCGGACAGGACTCTGCGATCCTCTGCGTTAAAAAAACAGATTCGGGGGCTATCAACAAAACGCAGAGACCGCAGAGAACCGCAGAGAACCGCAGAGATTCGGACAGGACCTCTGCGATCCTCTGCGTCCTCTGCGTCCTCTGCGTTAAAAAAAACAGATTCGGGGGCTATCAACATAAAGCGGGACATTTTTGTAATAATTTATACCACGAAACACACGAAATACACGAAATAAGAAAAGGACTTAACTGCAGGCGTAAATTTTTCGTGTCTTTCGTGGTTTAACACAAGCTGTCCCGGCTTAAATTGGCAGCCGATTCGGGCCACAAAATCCGTTAGAATCAGGAAGGTTCACGTTCTGGTTCAAGTTCAAGTTCAAGTTCAAGTTCAAGTTTAAGTTTAAGTTTAAGTTTAAGTTTAAGTTTAAGTTTAAGTGCAAGTTTAACTTCAAACCCAAAAGGAGGTGCATCATGTTTATCAATTTTAAGGATCTGAGCGTGGCAAAGAAAATCATTGCCGGATTCGCAACCCTTGTTCTTCTTCTCGTGATTGTCGGTGTTGTTGCTTACACGGCAATGACTGAGGGGGCAGAGAGTTTTAAGGCGTATCGGGAGCTGGCGCGGAACACCAATCTGGCCGGCCGTCTTCAGGCCAATATGCTCATGGCCCGCTTTTATGTCAAGGACTACATCGGCACAGGGAACGAGAGGTCTCTCAGAGAATACCAGGAACGCTTCAGAAAAATGGAAGACTTTCTGAAGGAGGCACGGAAAGAGATTCAGGTCTCCGAGCGAGCCAGAAAAATCGAGAATGTTGACGGTGCTCATACCGAATATCATTCGGCTTTCCAAAAAGTTATCGTATTAAAAAATGAACGGAATAAGCATGTCAACGAAGTGCTGAATGTCAAAGGCCCGCTGATGGAGAAAACCCTGACAAACATTATGACTTCGGCGTTTGATGATGCGGATGCAAGTGCGGCGTATCATGCCGGCCTCACGCTGAAGCACTTGCTCCTGGGACGTCTTTATATGGGAAAGTTCCTTGATACAAATGACCGGAGAGCGGTGGACAGGGTTCATGTGGAATTCGACAAGATGCAGAAAGAACTGAATATCCTGGATAAGGAACTGGAAAATCAGGATCGCCGCAGAATGATGGCAGCGGTGACCGAGGCCAAAAACGATTACACCCGGACCTTTGACAGTCTGGTGAGTATCATTTTTGACCGAAACAAGATTATCAGAGAGACCCTGGATCGCATCGGGCCGGAGATCGCAAAGCATGTGGAGGATGTAAAACTCTCTATCAAAGCGGAACAGGATGATTTCGGACCCAGGCTTGAGGCTTCCAACAGCCAGCGTGTTTCTCAGATCGTTATTCTTATTCTGGCGGCTATTGGCTTCGGAATTCTCATATGTGCTGTGATGACCCGCGCCATCACAGGCTCCATCACAAAGATCGTTGAGACAGCGAATGCCATCGCACAGGGAGACTTCAGTGTCGAAATCGATATCCGGCAAAAAGATGAATTCGGGAAGTTAGCGGACGTGTTCCGAAATATGAAGGATAAGATCAGCAACATTTTAAAAGAGACGGATGATCTGATTCAGTCCGTTCAGGAGGGCCGCCTGGAGAGCCGGGGAAATGCGGACGCCTTTTCCGGATCCTGGGGAGAGCTTGTCAGTAGCGTGAACAATCTGATTGATGCGTTTACGGGCCCGTTTAACATGACCGCGGATTATATTGAGCGGATCGCCAAAGGCGACATCCCTGAAAAGATCACCGAGGCATATAAGGGGGATTTCAACCAGATCAAAAACAACCTGAATATGCTGATGGGCACCATGAACGGACTTTTAAAGGAGACAGAGCATCTGACTCTGGCGGTTCGGGATGGGAGACTCGATATACGCGGCGATTCCGAGGCGTTTGTGGGAGACTGGCGTAAGCTGATTATGGGGGTCAATGAACTGATAGACGCGTTTAAGGGCCCCATCAATATGGCGGCAACGTATGTTGACCAGATATCCAAAGGGGATATCCCGGAAAAGATCACGGATGAATACAGGGGTGATTTCAATGATATCAGGAATAATCTGAACCGGATGATAGAGAATCTCTCTGTGTTTACTGTGGAACTGCAAACATCGGCGGATCGTATCGCATCTGTGAGCCAGTCAGTTCGTTCCGGTTCGGAGAATATGTCCCTGGGGTCAAGCAAACAGGCCGCTTCGTCAGAAGAGGCGTCCGCGTCCATGGAAGAGATGAGCTCCAATATCAAACAGAACGCGGACAACGCCAGCGAGACCGAAAAGATCGCATTGAAATCCGCGGAGGACGCACAGGAGAGCGGGAGCGCGGTGGGAAAAACGGTGAACGCCATGAAGAAGATCGCTGAAACCATTTCGGTTATCGAAGATATTGCCCGACAGACAAACCTTCTGGCGTTAAACGCCGCAATCGAAGCCGCCCGGGCAGAGGAGCATGGCAGGGGGTTTGCGGTGGTGGCCTCCGAAGTCCGCAAGCTGGCCGAAAGAAGTCAGACGGCCGCGGGGCAGATCAACAAGCTTTCGGTATCCAGTGTGGAGATTGCTGAAAGGGCCGGCGAGATGCTGGAAAAACTTGTCCCGGATATCCAGAAAACAGCCCAACTGGTTCAGGAGATCAGCGCGGCATGTAATGAACAGGACTCCGGCGCGGGGCAGATCAATACGTCCATCCAGCAGTTGGATCAGGTGATCCAGCAGAATGTTTCAATCGCCGACGAGATGATCTCCACATCCCAAGAACTGTCAAACCAGGGAGAGCATCTGCGAAATACGGCTATGTTCTTCAATCTCTCTGATGTTCAAAGGAGAAAGTTCGCAAATATCAAACTGAAACAGGAAGCCGGGGCATCTGTCGCGCCCAAAAAAGAGACTGGCGACAGACCCGTTAAGGACACTGTTGATATGAAAGTGGAGGAGGAATGGGAAGATGATGAGTTTGAAAGGTATTAAACCTATAGGGAAGGAGTGCTAAAATGAAATTTTAGCACATTTTTTTCAGAGGGCTGCGGACTAAGTTTTTCTCGTTTTTTACGTTCCCACGCTCCGCGTGGGAACATAAGTACATAGTCATAAGTTTTCTGACAAATAAACACCTGCCAGAAGTTTGTATCTCACACAAAGGCACAAAGACAAGGCACAGAGGGATAAGGCGGGTACGGAAAGTTTACGGACGTGAGGCTGTCTGTTCTTTGTGCCTTTTCTCTGTGCCTCCGTGCCTTTGTGTGAGATATGAAATCCGGGGAAAATGTTATGAAACTTTTGCACAGGTACTTAATTGCCGGACGCTCCGCGTCGGGTGAGGAAGCGTAAGATCATCGCCCGGAGTCGGATTATAGGAGCGTGAGAACGAGAAAAGAAAAAAGCTGATTGTAACGGATTTAGGGGATCCCCGAATGTGAACTTTCCGGGGAATATGACAGCGGATATGAGGATGAAACGGATATCCGCCAGGTTTCTTGTTCCCACGCTCCGCGTGGGAACGGAATTGCCGGACGCTCCGCGTCGGGTGAGGAAGCGTAAGATCATCGCCCGGAGTCGGATTATATAATCAGGAAAAAGGAGGAAAGGAGATGAAAAAACTCCCGTATGCAATTGCGAATTTTATGACCATCCGTGAGGAGAATTATCTGTACATTGACCGGACATCCCATATCCGCACGCTGGAGAACATGAGCGGAAAGAGTTTTCTGTTTGTCCGGCCCCGGCGGTTCGGGAAATCCCTGTGGCTGAACGTGCTGAACCGCTATTATGATCTGGCTCTGGCGGACCGGTTTGAGATGCTCTTCGGCGATCTGGAGATCGGAAAAAATCCGACGCCGCTTCACAACCGCTATTTTGTGATGGAATGGGATTTTTCGAGGCTTGATTCCCGGGGATCGGCAGATGACATCGCCGACCGGATGAATGAGACCCTGAACAGTATGATCGAGGAATTTCTCATGTATTATGAGGATTTTATCCCAACCCGGGTCAGGATCAAGTCCCAGGCGATCAACACGCTCGGAGGTGTTCTGGCCGTGATTGCGAAAACCCCGTACAAACTCTGTCTGCTGATTGACGAATATGACAATTTTGCCAATGAAATCATGGCATCCGGAGGATCAGCGTACAAAGAGCTTGTCCAGAAAGAGGGGCCGTTAAAGACATTGTACAAAGGCCTCAAAGAATTTATGAAACGAACACCTCTGGATCGCATTTTTATAACCGGTGTGTCACCGGTTGTGATGAGCGATATCACCAGCGCGGCCAGTATTTTCAAAAACATCTATCTTCGCAAGGAGTTCAGCACATTATGCGGATTTACGCAGGAAGAAATAAGAGGCATACTGATAGATATTGCAAACCATTGTGATTTGCCGAAATCTGTTGTTGAGGAAGCCGGAGAGATGATGAATGTCTGGTACAACGGAATCTGTTTTTCCCCGGAGAGCGATATAAAGGTATATAACCCGACACTTGCATTCTACTTTCTTGACTATTTTATGGAAACATGCCAATATCCGCCTCAGATGCTGGACAGCAACCTTGCCGCGGATGAAGGCAAACCTGAACATCTCGCCAGAATCGTATCAGGAAGGCAGGCGGTCATCAGTCTCCTGCAAAACGATGAACCGATCGTCGTCAATGCGCTGGCGGATCGCTTTACGCTTTCAGACATGTTGGACTGGTCCGCCCAGGATAACAAATTTCTGGCATCGCATCTTTATTATCTCGGAATGCTTACTGTTACGGGCAGGGACAAGAGGGGCAGAGTCTGTCTCGCACCGCCCAACCTGGTGACAAAAAAACTGTATGCCGACCGCATTCTCCGGTTTCTTCTGCCTGCGGGCGCGGACAGAAACAATGCGGGAGAGATGGTTGACAAGCTGATCTCGGACGGAGATATGGGGCCGCTCCTCTCCTTTGTTGAGAAAAAAATTTTTACTGTCTTCAGCAACCGGGATTACAGATGGATGAACGAGTTTGCGGTGAAAGCCGCCTTTGTCGCGCTGCTTTTTGACGACATCACTTACGCGCTGTTTTCGGAACCGGAAGTCTCCCGGGGATATGCGGACCTCTGCCTGATCCTCAGACCGGATACCCGTCAGTATCAGCTCTCCGACATGCTGTTCGAGTTCAAATATGTCTCTCTGAAAAAGCTGAACCTGAGCGGGAAGAAAGTCAGGAAGATGGCGGAAAAGGAACTGCTCGGAAAACCGCCGGTCAGAGAGGCTTTCAAGGATGCGGAAGAGCAAATTGGGCGTTATGCGGGGGTGCTGAGGGAAAGATTCGGAGAGAAACTCAGGCTGAAGACCTATATCGTGGTCTGTCGGTTTTGACAGGCTGTTTGGCAAGGAAATATCTGTGTATAAAAAAGGAGGAGAACAATGGCACTCAGAAACATGAAACTGAAATCAAAAATTATGTGGGGAATCGGCGTTCCTCTGTTTCTGCTGGTAGTCTTTGGCAGCATCAACATGATGAGCATCGATTCGTTAATCGAAACCGGTAAGTGGGTCGAGCATACGCATGGGGTGATTCAGGAATCAAAGGAAATTATGAAGACCGCTGTTGACATGGAGACAGGGGCACGCGGTTTTCTGCTTTCCGGCAAAGAAGAATTTCTTGAACCTTACACAAACGGAGAGACGATTCTTTATGAAAAAATTCGATCATTGAAGCAATCGATCAGCGATAACCCCGGGCAGGTCGGTCGGCTTAATGAGGTGGAAAAAATTATGGCGGAGTGGCAGAAGAATACCACTGAACCAGCCATTGCGCTCCGCAGAGAAATCGGCCATGCGGAAACGATGAATGACATGGCAAAGCTCGTCGGAAAAGCAGAGGGCAAAAAATACCTTGACAAGTTTCGCGGTCGGATTGCGACCTTCATCAAAAGAGAAGAGGTTCTGGCGAACGAACGCCGAAAAAAAATCAATGCCGCCGCAACTGATAATTCTGCGAACTCGGGCGACGACTCCCGGATTGCCGACTTCAAAAAGAATGAACATTCTGATGACGCGATCCGTAATGCAATGAAAATCATGACCACGGCGATTGATATGGAGACCGGCATGAGAGGCTATCTTCTGGCAGGTAAGGAAGAATTTCTCGCCCCGTACAAAGACGGGAAAAAGCGGTTTTCCAAGCTCATCTTAAAACTTGAAGAAGCCGTTAATGACAATCTCTCCCAGATGCGACTGGTAGAGGAAACAGAAGAGACCATCAAAGAGTGGCAGAAAGAAGTTGCAGAACCTGCCATCGCGCTTCGTAGAAGAATCGGTTTTGCGAAAACAATGGATGATATGGCCGACCTCATCGGAGAGGCCCGGGGCAAAACGTATTTTGACAAATTCAGGCAACTGATGGCTGAGTTTGAAAGCGAAGAAAGACGCCTGATGAAAGAACGTCGGGAAAGAAACGCCCGAAGCGCTGCCAGAACAACCCGGTTCATCATATTCGGAATGGTCATATCGGTTATTACAGGCGTTATGATCGGTTTCTTTGTCATAAAAAGCATTGACAAAGGGGTCGGAAATGCAATTCGTGCCGTGAACGCAGTGGCCAGAGGCGATCTTACCAAACTCCGGATTACTGTCAGAGACGAAATCGGTAATCTGCTGGAGAACCTGAACATGATGATTGACGCTATGCGTGAGGTCGCCCGGCTTGCCCAGGAGATGGCCGGCGGAAACCTGACCGTCAAGCTCAGGGAGCGGTCTGAAAAGGATAAACTGATGCGGGCGATGAATTCCATGATGAAAAAGCTGAATGAAGTCATGGCAAACATGAAGTCTGGCGCAGAGAATGTGAGTTCCGGGAGTTTTCAGATAAACTCCGCCGCGGAGGAGATAGCTCAGGGAGCGAGTGAGCAGTCTGCCTCGGCTGAAGAGATATCGAGTTCCTCTGAGCAGATGGCCGCCATCACCAAGCAGAATGCGGATAATGCGTTTCATACAGAAAAAATCGCATCGAAAGTGGTCGAAGATGCTTTGGAAAGTGGAAAGGCTGTATCAGAGGCAGTAACAGTTATGAAGAATGTTGCCGAAAGGATACTGATTGTTGAGGATATTGCCCGTCAGACCGATCTTCTTGCATTGAATGCGGCAGTTGAAGCCGCACGGGCCGGTGGGCATGGAAAATGTTTTGCGGTGGTTGCCTCCGAGATTCGCAAGCTGGCCGAACGAAGTCGGCATGCAGCCAAGAAAATCAGCATAATTTCCCTTGAGAGTGTGGCTGTCGCTGAAAGAGCCGGAGAGTTGCTGATCCGGCTTGTGCCGGATATTCAGAAAACAGCGGAACTCATTCAGGAAATCAGCGCGGCAAGTAAGGAGCAAAGTATAAACACGGAAGAGGTGAACAAAGGGATTCAGCAGTTAGACCAGGTGATCCAGCAAAACGTCTCTGCCTCTGAAGAGCTGGCTTCAGCGTCTGAAGAACTGACATCCCAGGCGGAACAACTGCTGGATATCATCGGATTCTTTAAAATCAGCGATACAGTTCAGAATTCTGAGAGTGCCGCTGATTCAGGGAAAACCGAAGCGACCCGTGATCATTCAGAGTCAGATGACTATGACGATGACTATGACTATGATGAGGAGTTTGAGAAATATTAAACCAGGTTTTCTCGTTCCCACGCTCCGCGTGGGAAGGGGCGTATTTACGAGGAGGAGTGCTGAAATGAAATTTTAGCAGCACTCCTCCTCTGACTCGTGAATACGCCCGCGTCGGTGAGGGAAAGATTCGGAGAGAAACTCAGGCTGAAGACCCATATCGTGGTTTCTGTCGGTTTTGACAGGCTGTTTGGCAAGGAAATATGATAAAGGAATAGAGTCAATAAAATTAAAGCGTTAGTCAAGGAGTGTTTGAAAAATGAAACAGAGTAAAAAAGGAACTGTTCTGGTGGTTGATGATGAGCCTGGCAATCTGGGGGTGTTGTTTGAACATCTGCGGCAGGCTGATTTCAAAGTCCTTGTTGCGGAGGACGCAGCAGGCGCGCTTAAAGGATTCAGACGATTCCAGCCTGACATTATCCTGCTGGATATCCTGATTCCGGATATGGACGGCTTTGAACTGTGCCGACGCCTGAAGGAAAAAAGCAAAGGAGAGGATATCCCGGTGATCTTTCTGAGCGCGCTCACGGATACGGCGAGTAAGATAAAAGGGCTTGGTCTGAGCGCGGTGGATTACATCACCAAACCCTTTCATCCGGATGAAGTGGTTGCCCGGGTCGAGAGACATCTGACTATATGCAGGCTGCAAAAGCAGCTTGAGAAACAGAATCTGTCTTTGCAGCAGGAAATTATCGAGCGCCGAAAAGCGGAGGAAAAATTAGAATTACAGGCCATGCTTTTAGAGCAGATAAAAGATTCTGTTGTGGCAACCGATCTGAATGGCAGAATCACTTATGTCAACGAAACGGCTACCAAGCTTTTAAACCTGGGGGCTGAAGATATGATCGGCAAGGCGGTTCATGTTTTCGGGGAAAACCCGGAGAAGGGGGCGACGCAGGATCAGATTGTTCATCATACGCTGAAGGACGGAAAATGGCAGGGGAGGGTGGCAATCTATGATATAAACAGAGATGAACATATTCTGGAACTGAGAACATGGGCAGTTTATGACTCGGACGGAAACGCTACAGGAATGGTGGGCATCTCAACGGATATCAGCAACCAGGTCCGGGCGGAAGAAGCCTTGAAAGAAGCAAAGGAAATCGCTGAAGCCGCCAATCTGGCCAAAAGCAAGTTCCTCGCCAACATGAGCCACGAGATCCGGACACCCATGAACGCGGTCATCAATATGGCGAGACTTTTAGACGATACCATACTGAACCCGGAACAGCATGAGTATTTGGATATACTTCTTTCTGCCTCCGATATTCTGCTCTTCGTAATCAATGATATCCTCGACTTCTCCAAAATCGAATCCGGAAAACTGGAACTGGAGTTCATCGATTTTGATATCAGGGACATGGTCGGAGACGCGGTGAATATGATTTCAGGCAAAGCGGATGAAAAGGGACTCCGGCTCACAAACCGGATTGATGACGATGTTTTCCCATATCTTCACGGCGATCCGACACGACTCCGCCAGATCCTCCTCAATTATCTGAACAATGCCCTCAAATTTACGGAAAAGGGCGAAATCACGGTTCATGTTTCTTTGGAAGCAGAGAGCGATACCCGCGTCACCCTGCGTTTCTCTGTGACCGACACCGGCCTCGGCATTCCGAAAGACCGGATAAATCGGCTCTTTGTCTCCTTCTCACAGGCAGACTCCTCCACAACCCGTACATACGGCGGCACAGGACTGGGGCTGGCAATCTCAAAAAAACTGGCCCGGATAATGGGCGGAGAAGTCGGCGTCGAAAGCGAGGAGGGCGTCGGCAGCACATTCTGGTTTACCGCGGAGCTCCAGAGGGCAGAGTCACCCCGCACGGGCAAGCATACGGATCAGGGCATCAGCCGTGAATGAGTCAGAGTCTCCACTGAGAAGATGTTCCACCCGGG
>JAUCGI010000207.1 GCA_030378035.1 Desulfobacterales bacterium HSG2 | reverse complement strand
CTGCAAATTTCTGCTACGCCTTCAGAAACGAATGCTATTTCCGTGCGTCAACGATATTCTCTGGAACTTGTTGCCCCTTTTTTGGTTCGTTTCTGAATTTTCAGAAACGAACCAAAAACATGATTTTTTTTTTTAAAAATCATATTCGCCGATCCGATAGTTTATCCAATCTGCAAATTTCCGCTGCGCCTTCAGAAACGAATGCTATTTCCGTGCGTCAACGATATTCTCTGGAACTTGTTGCCCCTTTTTTGGTTCGTTTCTGAATTTTCAGAAACGAACCAAAAACATGATTTTCTTTTAAAAAAAATCATATTCGCTGATCCGATAGTTTATCCAATCTGCAAATTTCTGCTACGCCTTCAGAAACGAATGCTATTTCCGTGCGTCAACGATATTCTCTGGAACTTGTTGCCCCTTTTTTGGTTCGTTTCTGAATTTTCAGAAACGAACCAAAAACATGATTTTCTTTTTAAAATCATATTCGCTGATCCGATAGTTTATCCAATCTGCAAATTTTTTGTTGCACCTTCGGAAACGAATGCAATTTCCGTGCGTCAACAACCTCATTGCCGTTCTGATCTTTTACAATCGCCAGCAACAAACCTTTCGGCGGTTTTTTTTTCCGGTGTCTCTTTTTAGGTAAAACTTTTTTATTGACCCGCTCTTTTGCCACAGAGACGATATTCTCTGGAACTTGTTGCCCCTTTTTTGGTTCGTTTCTGAATTTTCAGAAACGAACCAAAAACATGATTTTCTTTTTAAAATCATATTCGCTGATCCGATAGTTTATCCAATCTGCAAATTTCTGCTGCACCTTCGGAAACGAATGCTATTTCCGTGCGTCAACGATATTCTCCGGAACTTGTTGCCCCTTTTTTGGTTCGTTTCTGAATTTTCAGAAACGAACCAAAAACATGATTTTTTTTTAAAATCATATTCGCTGATCCGATAGTTTATCCAATCTGCAAATTTCTGCTGCACCTTCGGAAACGAATGCTATTTCCGTGCGTCAACAACCTCATTGCCGTTCTGATCTTTTACAATCGCCAGCAACAAACCTTTCGGCGGTTTTTTTTCCGGTGTCTCTTTTTAGGTAAAACTTTTTTATTGACCCGCTCTTTTGCCACAGAGATGATATTCTCTGGAACTTGTTGCCCCTTTTTTGGTTCGTTTCTGAATTTTCAGAAACGAACCAAAAACATGATTTTCTTTTAAATCATATCCGCTGATCCGATAGTTTATCCAATCTGCAAATTTTTGCTGCACCTTCAGAAACATTTCCTGTCACTTTTTTATTGACTTTAAAAAAAACATAAACTAACTTGTTTGCTTTAAATAACAAGGAAGCAGATCGGATTTCATCATCAGTCTGTTCTTATAACCGGTTATTAAATGAACGTCAAGTCTGAAAATCTGAAAGCTTGGAATAACCCCATAAAAAATCGATATCAGCCGATGACATCACCCAGAACACTCCTTACAGCGTGGAATTTGCGCCCTAAGAAACAATTCGGTCAGAATTTTTTATCTGACCCTTCCACAGCGGAAATGATAGCGGCCCGCTCCGGAATCTCACCGGAGGATGTGGTTCTGGAAATCGGTGCCGGACTGGGCGCGCTTACGATTCCGGTGGCCCGTATTGCCAAAAGGGTTTATGCGGTGGAGAGGGACCAGCGCCTGACTGGCCTTTTGAAAACAGAGCTGCTTGCCAACATGCTTTCAAATGTTGTGCTGATGGAAGAAAATATTCTGACACTTGATATCAGGGCATTGGCAGAGAATGCAGGCTGCAAACTAATCGTTATGGGAAATCTCCCCTACAATATTTCCTCCCAGGTACTTGTCCAACTGATTCAGTCCAGAGTCAGTGTTCACAGCGCGGTTCTGATGCTTCAGAAGGAACTTGCCCAACGCATTACCGCCCAACCCGGATGCAGGGACTACGGACGGCTCTCGGTGATGCTCGGGTACTGTTCGGAGATCAGAATGCTTGCGGATGTCAGGGCTTCCCTTTTTTTCCCAAAACCCAAAGTGGATTCCCAGGTTCTTGAAATAAGATTTAAAAACCTTCCGGAATATCCGGCTGATAATGAAGCTTTTTTTTCCAAGGTCATCAAGGCGGGATTCGGACAGAGACGGAAAACGCTCAGAAATGCCCTGGCTGGGAGTGAGCTTCATATTGATGCAAGTATGGCGAATGACGCGTTGAACCAGTCGGGCATCGATCCGTCCCGACGGGCTGAGACGCTCGATGTCAGGGAATTTGTCGCGTTAAGCAACAGTCTGGGAAAAATGTCTTGCTCTTAATCTTCTTGCTCTTGCTCTTGCTCTTGCTCTTAATCTTAACCCGTTCGATTAAGGCAGGGATAAGATCAAGAGCAAGAGCAAGAGCAAGATTAAGAGCAAGAGCAAGAGCAAGAGCAAGATTAAGATTAAGATTAAGATTCACTTGGAAGCACATCCTCTTATACTGTCACAGGAAAAATTACGACAGGAAATTTTTTCAATGATTTCCAAACCTGTGTCAATGCATTCTTTGATTTCGGAACTTAAATCCTTTTCATTCTCTATTGTTCTGCTAATATCCGCGATGCTATCGTCATCCGCCTCCCTTGTGATCTGACAGTAACCGACAATATCGTCAAACTGCTGAATCCATCTGTCCAGCCTTCTCATGAGGGGGCCGGTCTTTGCCATCTGTCTCTGAAAGCATATTTTATGAGTCTCTATCCACGTCAGGAGTTTTTCTTTCAAATTCTCGTCCTGATTTTCTTCAGCCCGGGGTCTGAGTATGTCAAAAAGAGCTTTCGCATCTGATTTGCCTGTATTAATGGATCGGTTTAATCTGTCATACTTGCCCCTTATATCCTTCAGATACCTTTCCAGCAGTCTCAGATTTCTGTCCCTCAAATCATCCTCTTCCATGAAGTTTTTCAGTTTGGAAGAGTAGGCATAAACGGATCTTACAGTTTTGTCACTGTCCGATTTGGCATCTCTCAAACGACTGATCAGCTTTCCTCTGGCCTTTTCAATTAAATCGATTCCGGTGAAACCGACTGTCAGCATCATAATCATCAAAAGAGCAGCCAGTGAAACAACTGTTTTTGTAAAATCACGCTTCATAATAAAATTCTCCATTACTTTACCAATCCTGAAAGGTGCAACCTGCCTTATGCCTTCGTTAAACTTTTATGAAAGCATCCTCTTTTTTCTTAATCTTAAATTTAACAAACAGCTCAGATGATTTTATAATTCACTGGGCATTTTGCCTGAAAAGTATTCAGATGACAGAAAGTTCGCTGTTCCGCCTGAACATGGAACTGCGAACTTAAAAGTGTAAACCCATAAATGAAGGATACATTCACTGTTTTAAATAAAATCGCCGGCACCTTTCATATTAGTTCACACTTTTTCTGAAGAACGAACTCATCCGCGCTTATCTGCGTGAATCTGCGTCCCGCTGTTCTTTAAAAAGTCTCAGATGACAAATAAAGGATATCGCCGATCGTCTGTTTCCAATTCTGACGGATTTTGTCCGAATCTGTTTTTTAAAGCAGAGGACCGCGGAGTCTCATCCGAATCCCTGCGGTCTCCGCGTTTTCTTAAAGTCGCCCGAACCATTAATTTCTGTCATAGTGTCAATACGGATTTCGATCAAAATTTTTGGCATCCTTCATTTTGTCTGAAAAGTAGTTTACACTTTCAGATGAACTGAAAAGCGCCTTCAGGCGGTGCAGCACCGCCTGAAGGCGGAACTACGAACTGAAAAGTGTAAACCCATAAATGAAGGATGCCATATTTTTCAAAAAAAACTGGGCATCCTTCACAGAAGCCCAAAAGCAGTTTATACTTTCGCCTCTCGCAAAGACGCAAAGACGGTTGGAAACAGAAACTTTGCGTCCTTTGCGTCTTTGCGGTGGAAACAAAGATGCCAAAAACTGATTTCTTTATGGTGATTTGTTTCATATAAATAAGGAGAGAAGTCAATGGGGTGGAAAGAGTATTCAGAAAGGACAAAATGCGTATTTGTAAACAAATAAAAGGTTAATTGCTTCTATTGCATTTTTATGACAAAAAGCAGTTTACTGCTTGAATATTCTGATGAAATAATATAAATTGATTCTTTTTAAATTTATTGGGAGGAACCATGTTTCTGGTTTTTCAAATTCTATAATTCATTAAGCATCTTTCATTTGTGAGCTTACACTTTGCCGCAGAACGATTTCGCAAATCGTTCCGAATGACCAGCAAAATCGCTCTTAATCTTGCTCTTGCTCTTAATCTTGCTCTTGCTCTTTATCTTTATCTTGCCCGTGTCCGTTTGATAAAGAGCAAGATTAAGAGCAAGAGCAAGAGCAAGATTAAGAATTTTAAGTTTACACTTATGGATGCCGAAGTATTGATTAAGGAACAGAAGTATAATGGAAAACAAAACCGCTCAAAAAAACTTTTTGCTGGTGACAGCCCGGACATTCATTCTGTTTGTTTATTTCTTTTCTGTTTTTCGGCTGTCAGCTTATATCCTGGATCAGGATACAGGGGAATTTTTCACCTTATTCCTTCTTAATATCCTGTTCATCAGTTCCCTGATACTGTTCATCGGTTTTTCGGGCTTTGCTGATGATGTCATAAATTTTCTCAGAATCCTGTGCCGATGGATCGACACACTGAACGAATGGGTCGGCCGGATGGTTGCATGGGTGACATTTTTGGTGGTCATTGTCGTTTTTGTGGATGTGGTCATGCGATATGCATTCAGAATCAGCTTTGTTTTTACCCAGGAGCTGGAGTGGCATCTTTTTGCATTCATCTTTCTTATGGGAGCTGGTTATACGCTGCTCAAAGACGGCCATGTCCGGGTGGACATTATCTATCAGCGGTTAGGCCCGAAAGCCCAGGCATGGGTCAATTTCATCGGCGTTCTCTTTTTCCTGATACCCGGATGTTACATGATCATTGTGACATCTTTCAATTTTGTCTATAATTCCTGGAGTGTCCTGGAAGGCTCACCGGACCCGGGGGGCATCCCATACCGTTTCATATTAAAATCGGCCATTCCCGCAGGCTTCGTCCTTATCCTGCTCCAGGGAATCTCGCTGGGCATTAAAAGTCTGTTTACAATTCTGGGAAAAGATATGGAAGAGAAACAAAAATCCTATCATCTGGAAAGAGATTGTAGGTCATGACGAAGGGTTAAGGGTTAAGGCCCTCCTTTACCCTTGGAACTTAACCCTTGGAACTTAACCCTTAAAACTTAACCCTTAAAACTTAACCCTTAAAACTTAACCCTTGGAAGGTATTATAATGGAATACTTACCTGCCTGGATGTTTTTGGCCCTGACCATTTTGCTGATGGCGGGCTTCCCTGTAACATTTACCCTGATGGGTACAGCCCTCTGTTTCGGAATGATCGGATTCGGATGGGATTTTTTCAACTTGTTGCCCCTGCGTATATGGGGGGTTATGACCAATGTCACCCTGTTGGCGGTTCCGTTATTTGTTTTCATGGGCGTGATGCTGGAGCGCTCGGGCCTGGCCGAAGAGCTTTTGGACACCATGGGCCTGCTGTTCGGACGAATAAGGGGCGGCTTGGCCGTTTCCGTGGTCATTGTGGGCGCGCTGCTGGGGGCTTCAACTGGCATTGTCGGTGCCACGGTGGTCACCATGGGGCTTCTGGCCGTACCGATCATGCTCAAACGGGGTTATCAGAAAGAACTGGCCACAGGCACGGTCTCTGCTTCCGGAACCCTGGGGCAGATCATCCCGCCCAGCATTGTGCTGGTCCTTATCGGCGACATTGTGGGCGTGCCGATTGGGGATCTCTTTATCGGCGCGATATTTCCCGGCCTGCTTCTGGTAGGACTTTACATCCTTTATATTTTGATCGCGGCGTTTATCTGGCCGGAAAAAGCGCCGGCAGTTCCCAAAGCAGAACTGGCTGCTTTCACGCCCATGGAGTTATTCAAAAGAGTGGGCCGGGCAATGTTTCCGCCGCTCTTTCTGATGGTGGCCGTGCTCGGTTCGATCTTTGCAGGAATCGCCTCACCCACCGAAGCCGCAGCGGTGGGGGCTGTCGGAGCGACGGTCCTGACCATTGCCAACCGAAAATTCAGCATGGAAGTTCTCAATGAGGTCATGCGCTCCACCATGCAACTGACCTGCATGGTCTTTATCATTCTCGTGGGAGCGGCCGCGTTCGGCTTGGTCTTCCGGGGCATGGGAGGCGATGAGCTGGTCAGGGAGTTTTTGGGGGGAATCGCGGAAAATCATGGAAAATGGGTTGTACTGACCATTGTCATGGGGCTTATCTTTGTGATCGGATTTTTCCTTGATTTCATTGAAATCACCTTTATTCATGTGCCGGTTCTGGCACCGATCATGATCGAGTTCGGTTTTGACCCGGCCTGGTTCTGCATCCTCATCGCGGTCAACCTCCAAACCTCTTTTATGACACCGCCCTTCGGATTCTCCCTCTTTTATCTGAAAGCCGTCACACCGCCTGAAATTGCCACAGGACATATTTACAGGGGGATTATCCCTTTTGTGATTTTCCAGCTTATCGGTCTTCTGATTGTAATTCTTTTCCCGCAACTGGCAACTTGGCTGCCGAAAATCATTTTTGCGCCCTGAGCTTAAACTTAAACTTGAACTTAAACTTGAACTTGAACTTAAACTTAAACTTAAACTTGAACTTGAACTTGAACTCGGCGTGAACCAAAGGTTCAAGTTCACGTTCAAGTTCACGTTCACGTTCAAGGAACTTTGAACTTTCAACTTATTTAAAAAAGGAATGATATACAGAATGGAAAGACGTGATTTTCTGAAAAAAACAGGTATGGCCGCTGCCGCGGTTGCCGGAACAGCGATTTCAGCGCCCTCGGTCCTGGCCAAAGAAAAAACTTACAGGTGGAAGATGGTGACCACCTGGCCTCCCAATCTTCCGGTCTTTCAGACCGGCGCGGAAAGATTTGCAAAACGGGTGGAAGAGATCAGTGGCGGACGGTTGAAAATTAAGGTTTTTGCCGGCGGAGAGCTTGTGCCGCCTCTGGGTGTTTTTGACGCCGTTTCCCAGGGAACGGTACAGGCCGGCAGCGGCGCATCCTACTACTGGGCAGGAAAGACCCCCGCCGCACAATGGTTCACAACCGTTCCTTTCGGTCTCAACGCCCAGGGTATCAATGCCTGGTTTTACAGCGGCGGCGGTTTGAAACTGTGGGAAGAAGTCTACGCGCCTTTCAACCTGGTTCCCAGACCCCAGGGTAACAGCGGTGTACAGATGGGTGGCTGGTTCCGAAAAAAAATGAATACAATTGCTGATTACAAGGGATTGAAAATGCGCATCCCCGGCCTTGGCGGCAAAGTCATTTCCAAGGCGGGCGGAACCGTTGTTCTGCTTCCCGGAGGCGAAATTTTCACATCTCTTGAACGCGGGGTGATTGACGCCACCGAATGGGTCGGCCCCATGCACGATCTCCGCATGGGATTTTACAAAGCTGCCAAATATTATTATTATCCGGGATGGCATGAACCGGGAACCTGTCTGGAGGTCATGTTCAACAAAAAGGCTTATGATTCCCTTCCCAAAGATCTGCAAGCCATTGTGGACGCGGCGGCCATGGAGACCAATATGTGGAGTCTGTCCCAATTTGAGGCCGGAAACGGCGCGGCACTTCAGGAACTGATCACCAAGCATAAGGTGGAACTGATCCGGTTTCCGGATGACCTGCTTGACGCCCTGCGAAAACTCACCAAAGAGACATTGGAAGAGGAGGCGGACAAGGACAAAATGTCCAGGAAAGTTCATGAGGCCTTCAAAAAGTTCAAAGAACAGGTCGGTATATGGGGATCTGTGTCGGAAAACGCATATTACAACGTCATTGCGGATAAATTTTCCCTCAAAGGGTAAGGAGGGTTAAGGGTTAAGGGTTAAGGGTTAAGGGTTAAGGTCGTATGCAGATTCTTAACCCTTACCTTAATTAACCTTGCTCCCTTAACCCTTAACTCCTTAACCCTTAACTCCTTAACCCTTAACCCTTCCCCTAAAAAAAATTCATGTCTTGACGATAAAGCCATTTTCGGGTTATTTATCCGATAGTAGGATATCTCTACTGTAAAATACAGTATCTACCCTATTGATTTTTTCTTCCATTTCATGGACATGGATAAAAGAAAATCATACAAAAATAAAACTTCCGAACTTTGACAAACCGACCAGCCGAATTTGTCAGTTCGGCGCGGGTACTTATTTAATTCGGACTGACATTAATGTAACAACCTTCAACTTTAAATTTCTGAATCCGCTAAAGCATTTAAAAATGCAAAAGGTACTTGTCATGAAAGTAAATTACAGGACGGACACCGGAAAACGAAGGAGCCACAATGAAGACAGTATCATTGTTGACAGAAAAAAAGGTATCTTTCTCCTGGCAGACGGAATGGGAGGGCACCAGGCGGGTGAGGTGGCAAGCAGAATGGCGGTTGAGGTGGCTTACGATCATTTATTAACTCTGTTAAAACCGGACAACACAGATACGGAGATTTTCCGACTTATGGTATCGGCTTTGCTCAAAGCACATCGCAGCATAAAAATGAGCAGCACAGAAGATAATCTCAGTCTCATGGGCATGGGAACAACGCTCATACTGATGCTTGTCAGAATGGACATCGCGTATATCTGTCATGCGGGAGACAGTCGCGCATATCTGATGCGCAAAGATATTATCAAACAGGTCACCAGAGATCAGACATGGGGGAACTATCTTATTGACCAGAAAAATGTGGCCCGTGAAAAGGTCCCGCCGCAATCCTGGCATATTCTGACACAGGCAGTGGGGGTGACAAATAAAATTATCCCGGAATTAAAAAAAGTGAGACTTAAAGAAGACGACATGCTTCTCCTTTGCTCCGACGGTCTCACGGATATGTTGCCAGATAAGGAAATAAAAGAAATTGCACGAAAGTATCTTTTTGACAGAACCGCCATTGCTTTGGTGGAGGAGGCAAATAAAAAGGGTGGAAAAGATAATATTTCTGTGGTACTGGTGAAATATAAAAGATCAGAAATTAAATTTGAATGTACCACCTGCCGCACATCTCCGCAGCAGGATATGAAAATGGAAAGCGGGACGCGGAAAACGAACTGAACCTGAATCCGAACGTAAACTTAAACCTTGAAGGCATTGATCTTCGTTTCGGCCCAATTGGACAATTTGCTCTTAATCTGTTGCGATCAGGATTAAGAGCAAGAGCAGGATTATTTTTTGAGGAGAGCAGATGCGTATAATCGACTTTCGTTCTGATACCCTCACACAGCCAACCCCCTCCATGCGGCAGGCTATGGCGCACGCGGAAGTGGGGGATGATGTGTTTGGTGAGGATCCGACGGTGAACCGGCTGGAAGAAATGGCCGCGGAATGTTTGGGAAAAGAGGCCGCGCTCTTTGTAGCCAGCGGCACAATGGCGAATTTGGTCTGCCTGCTGACCCATTGCAACCGGGGTGATGAAATGATTCTGGGGGATCAGGCCCATATTTTTTTCTATGAGCAGGGCGGAGCCGCGGCACTGGGCGGCATTCATCCCCGGACAATTCCCAATCAGCCCGATGGCGCGATGGCGACTGATGATATAAAAGCTGTCATCCGTCCAGATAACATTCACTTTCCACGGACCCGGCTGATTGCTCTGGAAAATACCCATAACCGTTGCAACGGCAGTCCGCTTACTCCTGATTACATGCGCAGTGTGGGAGAACTGGCGCGCAATAGCGGACTGAAAGTGCATGTTGACGGTGCCCGGATTTTCAACGCGGCCATTGCGCTGGGAGTGGAAGTAAGGGAATTGGCAAATCAGGCCGATTCGATCTCCTTTTGTCTGAGCAAGGGGCTGGGGGCACCGGCAGGCTCTCTGGTGTGCGGGACCCGAAATTTTGTCGCGGAGGCCAGGAGGGTTCGGAAGGTGCTTGGCGGCGGCATGAGGCAGGCTGGAATACTGGCGGCAGCCGGCATCATATCCCTCACAGAAATGGTTGACCGCTTGGCAGATGACCACGCGAATGCTCGGAAACTGGCAGAAGGTCTGAGTGAAATCGACGGTCTGTCAATTGATCCGGAGTGTGTGAAGACGAATATTCTGTTTTTTGAAGTTGCACACAATGACCTGACATCCCAGGCATTAGTGGAACAGCTTGACGCTGAAGGGGTGCGGACGCTTCTACTGGGTCCGAAGCAGTTAAGAGCGGTTACCCATTATCATCTGACATCAGACGATATTGAATACGCGCTGAAAATATTCAGGAGTATCTTAAGAAACTCTTAATCTTAATCTTGATCTTGCTCTTGATCCTAATCGAATGGACGCGGAGCAGAATTAAGAGCAAGAGCAAGATTAAGAGCAAGAGCAAAATTCAGTCCTAAAATAAATTTTGATTAAACATTGACGGATTTCAAAAAAAACTTGACATATTTGAAGGAGGCTGTTAACAGGTTTAACATGAAGCGGAGGTGTTTTTGAAATTCAGAATGCTCTGTTCAACACCTCGGGCAGGAAAAGGGGGTGATAAGGAAAAAATTTGATGTGGTGTCAACAAATTATTAGGTTAGTTGGTTTTGGAACAATCAGAGGTTTTGCTTAATTTAGTTAGTTAGTCAAGGAGGAATTGAAAGATGAAAAAATTTGCAGTTTTGGTTCTGGCTGGAATGCTGGTGGTTGTTTTTACCATGCCGGCAGCAGCCTTGGAAAATGTTTTTGGCGGGTATTGGCGGACGAGGCTCTTTACAAATCAGAATTTCGACGGTCATGACAAGAATTATGATGAGGGGGGTATGGGAGATATCACCAGGGCAGATACCAGAACCCGGATCTACTATACGGCCATACTCAATGACAACCTGAAGTTTGTAAACAAGTTTGAGATGAATGCAACATGGGGAAACAATGATTCAGCGGGCCAATATGGTGATATCGGCGCTGACGGCGTAGGCGTTCAGGTAAAGAATTCCTATGTTGACTTTACCATCGGCGCTATGAATGCCAAGGTCGGTGTGCAGGGAGGCAAGCTGGCACGCGGTTTTATCTTTGATGACGATTTTTCAGGTGCGAAGGTAACCTTCGGCGGCGGCGGCTTCTCGTTTCCCATCACATGGGTGAAAGCTTTTGATGAGGATACACCCGACAATAAACAGGATGTTGACTATTTCATGGTGTCTCCCACATTTGGCGGAGGGGGATTTACGCTCAATCCGTTCGGTATGTATGTCTTTTCAGATAATGCCAGCACATGGGATAAGACTGACGTCTATAACGATATGAAGATGTGGTATGCCGGCCTTGAAATGAAGATCAATGCGGACCCGCTTTCCTTCTGGGCGCTGGGTGTCTATCAGGGAGGCGAGGCTGAATGGGACGCCACCAAACAAGATATTGATATAAACGCATGGATGGCAGCCGGAGGGATCACAGTCGGGCTCGGAGGCGCTGCTGATCTTCATGGTCAGTTCATATACGCGACCGGTGATGAGGATGGACTGGATGATGAAGAAAGGTCAAACTTCTTTGTTCCGGCAGGTCAGTCTTACTACTGGTCTGAGATCATGGGACTTGGCACTTTTGATTCTCAGAAGTCGAAGAACGCGCCGGGAGATAAGATCAGCAACATTATGATAGGCAATCTGGGAACAACCATCAAACCGACGGCCGATCTTAAGATAAGCCTTGATGCATGGTATGCTGCTCTTGTGGAAGACATGGCAGTGGGAGTAGGCGATGATGCCAGTGAAGAGAATGAACTGGGTATTGAAGCGAATGTGAAGATTACATACACGCTGGTGGAAGGCCTGAATCTGGATCTGATCGGCGCTTATCTGTTCGCAGGTGATGTAACAACCATGAAGAATGATGATGAAGCTGATCCTTATGAAATTGGTACCCGTCTGTCCCTGAGCTTCTAAGAAGTCCGTCCTGTTATCGTTATGCAAAATCAGAAAGGCCGGAAGGGAGGAAGACTCTTTCGGCTTTTTTGAAAAGCTGAGTTCAGGAAACTTTTGGAAGTCCGGTTTGAAAACGACGGTCAAAAAAAGGTTGTTAGGTTAAGGTTTTTAATTTTAAAGGAATGGGGAAATTAGATAATGCACTCTCCGTACGCCTGCCGGATTTGCCAATCCCTCGGTAGCGGAGACAGCCGGCCCGTCAGGGATTTGCCAATCCGCGGGAGCGGAGACAGGAAGTTATTTAATCCCCGTTAGGGAGGATTTAAAGATGAAAAAATTGGTTATGGTTTGCGCAGCCCTCGCTATGGTCGGGGTGTTTGCGGGTTCAGTCATAGCGACTGACTGGAATTTTTACGGAAGTGCCCGTGTAAGAACATTTTGGCAGAACAATGAGTTTAAAGAAGCCGGCAGGGAATGGGATGTTAAAGAGTGGGACTGGGACTTGCAGAGCAACTCCCGTATTGGTGCCACTGTCAGGACAAACGATGTTATCGGCGGCGGATTTGAACTTGGGATTACAAGCAGCACCCATACAAAAAACAATCCAGATAGTGCTGATGCAGATAACGTATACACAAGAAAGCTCTATGGCACCTGGGATTTCGGAGGGGGTGAATTGCTTGTAGGAAAGACATATACCCCTCTGGTAAAGTTTTACAGCGACCAAGCATGGAAAAATGATGAAAGCTTACTGCACTACGGCGAGCTCTATAGCGGCCGCCACCCCATGATCCAGGTTAAAATGAACAATTTTAAGCTGGCATTGATAAAGCCGAGCACTGCTGCCCTTGACGGAGTGGCCACCGATAAAATGATCCCCAAAATTGAGGGAAGTTTTCATATGAAAATGGATGACGCCCTTTCGGTGGATCTTTATGCCGGTTTTAATACCGTTGAGGTGAATGACAGTGATGATATTCGTTCTTACGTCGTCGGTGCCGGTGCCATTTATGAAATGGGGCCGTGGACATGGAAAGGCAAGATCCATTATGCCCAGAATCCTGCGAACTACGGATTAGCAGGTGCAGGCGCGGGCAGAGCTCATACAAAGGGTGACGACAGTGATTCCCTGGGATTTCTCGTTGTCGGCAACTTTAAAATGGACGATATGTTCAGCTTCCAGGGCGGATTTGGTAAAAGCTATCATGAAGCGGGCGATATTGACGATGACATATCCTCCTATTACTTCCAGGCCAAAATCAATATGGCCCCCAGTTTTTTCGTTGTTCCCGAAATCGGCAGAGTTGACAGAGGCGATGACGGCGAAACGACTTACGCGGGCATGAAATGGCAGATCAATTTCTAAGTTTTAAGTTTTAAGGGTTAAGGGTTAAGTTTTAAGGGTTAAGGGGTTAAGGGTTAAGTTTTAAGGGTTAAGGGTTTTCCGAATCCCTTAACCCCCTTAACCCTTAACCCTTAACCCTTTTTACCCCTTATTTCATACGCAATGACCATACTTTGAGGTCTCGTCCCTATAATATCCCCGTCTTTCAGAATCACAGTTGCGATGAGTTCATTCATTCCGTCATTATCAAAATCCCCCACAGCAAAATCGCTGATGTGACCCGCTATTTCATGCGTTTTCCAGTTCACCGCAAGCCCCATGCCGTCCCAGAAAAGCGACTCTATGTGGGTTTTTGTGAATTTCCTGAAAGTTTTTAAAAAATTGTCAACGATATCATGGTTTCTGACAGCAATCACTTCATTCTTTCCGTCAGCATCAATATCCCCGACAATCAGACGCATGGGAAGATATTGCCGGTTTTCAGTGCCTCGTTCCACTTTTGGCATCAGATAATAGAGCATGCTCCCCCCGTATTTCTCCCCTCCTTTCCACATCACGCCGCCAGCCGGATCGATCAGCCGGATATGATCGCCTTTGTCATAAGCGACCGCTGTCACCTTGCCGGTATTCATCACATCCCCCATGGTGAGCCCCATCAGGTTGTTCCGTTTTGAGGAGACCGCCTGTTTTCCGGGAACATAACCTGAATTTTGCCAAGTCATTTCAAAAATTTTACCCGAAAACGGATTATCGGATGTGTTTTTCTGGCCCAGTAGCAGACTCCCCTGCCCCGAAAGTCCGATAACTCTGTAATACCAGGGAGACTTTTTGACAATTCTGACATAATCCCCGCCGTTCCATTCAAGCACATAAGACTTGAGTCTGCTCCTCTGGGCGTTCAGACTGGTTATGAAAATTTCAGGATAACCATTGCCGTTAATATCCCCGACATCCGTCCCGATGAAATTTTTATGCCGTTCTCTGATCTCCTTTATCTTGTCAAAGCGGCCGTTTTCAGCCCTGTAAATATGAACTTCACTAGGTGTTATCAAAACGGTTTCAATTTTACCGTCACCATCCACATCTCCCAAAGCCATGCCGTTGATCAGATGTTCAAACACTTGGCTTTTCCAGACTTCCTGGGATGCTTTCCGGCGCTGCTCCATGATGAACGCCGGGTTGGGGGCTTCATCCTCAACAATTTTTTTCGGCTGGTCAGGGACCGCGGCAGGCTGCACAGGTTCGGACGCCCGGACGGTTTCATCAGGGGCGGCAGTTTTCTGTTCAGCGTTTTTACTATCTGTTGCAAAACGGTCATTAACAGCCGTTGCAAAACGGGTGATCTTGGGAATCACACCGTCCGTTCCCCGGGTCTGATCGAAAAAGCCGAGGGAAGGTTTCTTACCCGCAACATCTGTCATTTTGGCGTTGATACTCACGCTGTTTCCGAAAACAGTGAGGCTGCCGAAAAGCACATAATCCGCACCCAGGCGGGAGCCGATGTCACGCGCTTTGCTTTCATTCAATGTCCCGGTGAAAGATTTAACCGCCTTCTCGGTATCTTCCCTGCTGATCACTTCCACTTTCCCCTCGGTGGAAAGGCGGAAAGCAAGCATGTCAAAAATTCCGTCTTTCAGGAATGTCATATCCTTTTCTGCATTTATATTAAAAGGAACCACCGCGACCCGGATCGGGCCGGCTGCATCGGAAGCTGAAGCTCCGATGGCTGTGATGAAAAACAGAAGCATTATAAAGCAGAGTTTGCTTTTATCATAAAATAGGGTTTTCAAAAACTGTCCTCCTTATCTTGGTATTATCGTATTATCGTATCATGGTATGAAGGTTGCCTCGCTCTCTCGCCGGATTGCCAAATCCGGCGGATCGACCTCCCCGCTCTCGTCGGATTGCCAAATCCGGCGGCTCGACCTCGCGCTCTCGCCGGATTGCCAAATCCGGCGGATCGACCTCCCCGCTCTCGTCGGATTGCCAAATCCGGCGGCTCGACCTCCCTTGCGCTTTTACTATCGACCTCCCGCTCTCGTCGGATTGCCAAATCCGGCGGCTCGACCTCCCTCGCGCTCTTGCTATCGACCTCCCGCTCTCGTCGGATTGCCAAATCCGGCGGCTCGACCTCCCTCGCTCTTGCCGGATTGCCAAATCCGGCGGCTCGACCTCCTCGCGCTCTCGCCGGATTGCCAAATCCAGCTCGGATTTGGCAATCCGAACTGAACGAAGGGGTGCAGACTTAAAAAGTGATGTACTACCCTTAAAGTCAGTCCCCAGAGTGGCGGATTGGAACTATCATGTTAACCGGAATTGTTATGATGCCTGCTCCAATCTTGTTTTCCATTCTTTCAATCTCGCTCTCAGTTCTTCATGCCCGAGTTTCGGCATCGCCGCAATTTCAGCAAACCGTTCACGATTATACTCTTCATAATATTGCCTGAGTTCCTCAGCATATCGCAAAACCTCCTGATATTCAGATTCGACTTTCGCCAAGTTCTTTTTAATATAATCTATGGCATCTGCTATCTGTTCATCCGTCAGATTCAGCCAGTACTGGATCAGATCAGGAGGCCAGTCTTTTTTAAAATAGTCCATTACATCATAAAGCGTAATTCGTGTGCCGGCAATGGACAACCCCCTTTCCGTCCTGACAACATTTGGGTGGGATTCCATAAATTTACCTCCTCATATAGCCTGAATTATTCATAAACCCATCAGTTTACGTCGATCCTCACGCTCTCGCCGGATTGCCAAATCCGGCGGCTCGCCCTCACGCCCTCGCCGGATTGCCAAATCCGGCGGCCCGCCCCTCGCCCCCTCCCCGGATTGCCAAATCCGGCGGCTCGCCCTCGCGCTCTCGCCGGATTGCCAAATCCGGCGGCTCGCCCTCGCGCTCTCGCCGGATTGCCAAATCCGGCGGCTCGCCCTCGCGCTCTCGCCGGATTGCCAAATCCGGCGGCTCGCCCTCGCGCTTCTCGCCGGATTGCCAAATCCGGCGGCTCGCCCTCACGCTCTCGCCGGATTGCCAAATCCGGCGGCTCGCCCTCACGCTCCCGCCGGATTGCCAAATCCGACGGCTCGGATTTGGCATCCGAGCCGAGCAGGCACCCTCGCGCTCTCGCCGGATTGCCAAATCCGACGGCTCGGATTTGGCAATCCGAGCCGAGCAGGCACCCTCGCGCTCTCGCCGGATTGCCAAATCCGGCGGCTCGGATTTGGCAATCCGAGCCGAGCAGGCACCCTCGCGCTCTCGCCGGATTGCCAAATCCGACGGCTCGGATTTGGCAATCCGAGCCGAGCCGGTGATGAAACTGCGACATCCGATGGCTCGGATTTGGCAATCCGAGCCGAGCAGCGATGAATTTACGTCGCGCTCTCGCGCTCTCGCCCCTAGCGCTCTCGCCGGATTGCTAAATCCGGCGGCTCGGATTTAGCAATCCGAGTTGAGCAGGCGATGAAAGTGCCAAGTCCGGCGGCTCGGATTTGGCAATCCGAGTTGAGCAGGCGATGAAAGTGCCAAGTCCGGCGGCTCGGATTTAGCAATCCGAGCCGCCTCTCGCGCTCTCGTCGCTTTCGCGCTCTCGCCGGATTGCTAAATCCGGCGGCCCGGATTTGGCAATCCGAGCCGGGCCGGTGATGAAACTGCGACATCCGGTGGCTCGGATTTGGCAATCCGAGCCGAGCAGGGATGAATTTACGTCGCGCTCTCGCGCTCTCGCCCCTAGCGCTCTCGCCGGATTGCTAAATCCGGCGGCTCGGATTTGGCAATCCGAGTTGAGCAGGCGATGAAAGTGCCAAGTCCGGCGGCTCGGATTTAGCAATCCGAGCCGCCTCTCGCGCTCTCGCCGGATTGCTAAATCCGGCGGCTCGGATTTGGCAATCCGAGCCGAGCAGGCGATGAAAGTGCCAAGTCGGATTTGGCAATCCGAGCCGAGCAGCGATGAATTTACGTCGCGCTCTCGCGTCGCGGCTCGGATTTGGCAATCCGAGCCGAGCAGGCGATGAAAGTGCCAAGTCCGGTGGCTCGGATTTGGCAATCCGAGCCGAGCAGCGATGAATTTACGTCGCGCTCTCGCGCTCTCGCCCCTATCGCTCTAGCCGGATTGCTAAATCCGGCGGCTCGGATTTGGCAATCCGAGTTGAGCAGGCGATGAAAGTGCCAAGTCCGGCGGCTCGGATTTGGCAATCCGAGTTGAGCAGGCGATGAAAGTGCCAAGTCCGGCGGCTCGGATTTGGCAATCCGAGCCGAATTACGCCTTTCGCGCTCTCGTCGCTCTCGCGCTCTCGCCGGATTGCTAAATCCGGCGGCTCGGATTTGGCAATCCGAGCCGAGCAGGCGATGAAAGTGCCAAGTCCGGCTCGGATTTGGCAATCCGAGTTGAGCAGGCGATGAAAGTGCCAAGTCCGGCGGCTCGGATTTGGCAATCCGAGCCGAGCAGCGATGAATTTACGTCGCGCTCTCGCCCCTAGCGCTCTCGCCGGATTGCTAAATCCGGCGGCTCGGATTTAGCAATCCGAGTTGAGCAGGCGATGAAAGTGCCAAGTCCGGCGGCTCGGATTTAGCAATCCGAGTTGAGCAGGCGATGAAACTGCCAAGTCCGGCGGCTCGGATTTGGCAATCCGAGCCGAGCAGGCGGTGAAACTGCGACATCCGGCGGCTCGGATTTGGCAATCCGAGCCGAGCAGCGATGAAACTGTGACATCCGGCGGCTCGGATTTGGCAATCCGAGCCGAGCAGGCGGTGAAACTGCCGGCTCGGATTTGGCAATCCGAGCCGAGCAGGGATGAATTTGGATTGCCAGATCCCGCGGCTTGGAATTTGGATTGCTGAATCCCACCGGCTCGGATTTGGCAATCATACCTCCAGCTTTTCCCTCAAAATCTCATTCACAATCTTCGGATTTGCCTTGCCCTTAGTCTCTTTCATCACCTGTCCCACAAAAAAGCCCAAAAGCTTTTTCTTGCCGGCCTTGTACCCTTCAACCTCTTTGGGACAGCGGGAAATCACCTCTGAAACCACACTCTCAATAGCAGATACGTCTGTCACCTGGACAAGCCCCTTTTCTTCCACAATCACCTTGGGAGGCTTGCCAGTCTTGGCCATCTCATCGAAAACAGTCTTTGCAATCTTGCCGCTGATAACATCCTCATCAATAAGCTTCAAAAGCCCCCCAAGGTCGCGGGCGGCAACAGGGGAGTTTTCAATACTTTTCCCTTCGGCATTCAGAAGCCCCAGAAGAGACCCCATGACCCAGTTGCTGACCGGCTTTGCCTTGGGAAACACCTTTAAGCACTCTTCAAAATAGTCCGCGATCTCCCGAACCGATGTCAGCACCCCCGCGTCATAAGAAGGGAGATCGAACTCCCTGACAAACCGGGCCTTTTTTTCATCCGGAAGTTCGGGAAGCGCCGACTTAACCGTATTGACCCACTCCTCATCAATGACAAGGGGCAGCAGATCCGGATCCGGGAAATAGCGGTAATCATGGGCATCCTCCTTGCCACGCATGGATGTGGTCATGTTTTTGACCGGATCCCATAACCTTGTCTCCTGAATCACTTGGCCCCCGTCGCCAATGACCTCTTTCTGCCTTTCAATTTCAAACTGAATCGCCTTTTCAACATGTTTGAAAGAATTCAGATTTTTCAGTTCTGTACGGGTCCCGAAGGTTTCCGAACCCATCGGCATGACAGACACATTTGCATCACATCTGAAACTGCCCTCCTCCATGTTGCCGTCACAGATCCCGAGATATCGGACAACTGACCGCAACTGCCTGAGATAAGCCCCTGCCTCCTCCGGAGACCGGATATCCGGCTCACTGACAATTTCCATGAGAGGGACGCCTGTCCTGTTGAAATCGACCATGCTGACCGGCCGGTTCGGATCATGGGAGAGCTTTCCAGCGTCCTCTTCCATGTGTATTCGTGTAATGCCGATCCGCTTTTTGTCACCGTTCATTTCAATATCAATATACCCGAACTGGGCAATCGGCAGCTCATACTGGGATATCTGGTAGCCTTTGGGAAGGTCGGGATAAAAATAATTTTTGCGCGCAAACCGGCTTTGACCGGCAACGGTACAGTTTGTTGCGATCGCCATGCGGATCGTATATTCAACAACCTTTTTATTCAGCACAGGAAGCACCCCCGGCATTCCCAGACATACCGGGCAGGTGTGCGTATTCGGAGGCGCGCCAAAAGCGGTTGAGCAGTTGCAGAAAATTTTCGTCTTTGTTTTTAACTGAGCATGAACTTCAAGTCCTATGACAGATTCGAATTTCATTTCTTTGTTCCTTACTAAGGGTTAAGGGGTTAAGGAGTTAAGGAGTTAAGGAGTTAAGGAGTTAAGGAGTTAAGGAGTTAAGGGGTAAGGTAAAGTAAGGGTTAAAGGGTAAGGCAAGGCAAGGTAAGGATTAAGTGTAAGGCTTAATGGCATTGTCCTTAACCCTTAACCCTTAACCCCTTAACCCTTAACCCTTATAACCCTTAACCCTTGTTATCCTTAACCTCTTCAAAATCAGCATCTACCACATCATCATCAGGCGGCGGGGAAGCTCCCGGTCCTCCTGGTCCCGGACCACCCGGACCTCCTGGTCCCATGCCCGGTCCGCCCGGCTGTTCACCGGTCTGGGATGCCTGCTGATACATGGCTTCGGCCAGTTTATGGGATGCCTGGGTTAATTCCTCGCTTAACCGCTTGATTTCTGCTGCATCATCTCCGTCCATAACCTTTTTAAGATTGCTTATGGCGTTCTCAATATTGCTCTTTGTGTCGCTGTCCACCTTGTCGCCCAGATCCTTGATCGACTTTTCCGTCTGATAGATCAGCGAATCAGCAGTGTTGCGAGCCTCCACCAGTTCTCTTTTCGCCTTGTCTTCTTCAGCGTGGAGCTCCGCATCTTTCACCAATTGGTCAATTTCTGCTTCTGACAAGCCGCTGGAAGCGGTGATCTGGATGGACTGCTCCTTTCCGGTGGCTTGGTCCTTCGCGGAAACATTTACGATTCCGTTGGCGTCAATGTCAAAAGTGACCTCGACCTGAGGCACACCCCTCGGCGCCGGCGGGATGCCGACCAGTTCAAAACGTCCCAGGGTCTTATTGCCCCCGGCCATCTCCCGTTCACCCTGAAGCACATGGATGGAAACCGCTGGCTGGTTATCTGCCGCGGTTGAAAAGCTCTGGCTCTTTTTGGTGGGAATGGTGGTATTCTTTTCAATCAGCTTTGTCATCACGCCGCCCAGGGTTTCAATCCCCAGAGAGAGCGGCGTGACATCCAGCAGGAGAACATCCTTGACATCACCTTTGAGGACACCGCCCTGAATCGCGGCACCCAACGCAACCACCTCATCCGGATTCACGCCTTTGTGGGGTTCTTTGGCAAAAATCTTTTTGACGCGTTCCTGAACCGCGGGCATACGGGTCATACCACCCACAAGGATCACCTCATTAATTTCACTGGCGGACAAAGCAGCATCCTTTATGGCGGTTCTGCACGGCAGTTCCAGTTTGTCCAACAGGTTGCTGACAAGGGATTCAAGCTTGGCCCGGCTGATTTTCACATTCAGATGCTTGGGCCCGCTGGCATCGGCAGTGATGAACGGAAGATTCACTTCCGTTTCCATTGAGGAGGAGAGTTCCATTTTTGCCTTCTCAGCCGCCTCTTTCAGTCGCTGCAATGCCATTTTGTCATTTCTCAGATCGATCCCCTGATCTTTTTTAAATTCATCTGCCAGATAATCAATGATGCGAATGTCGAAATCCTCACCTCCGAGATGGGTGTCTCCGTTCGTGGATTTGACTTCGAACACCCCTTCGCCGATTTCCAGGATGGATATGTCGAATGTGCCGCCTCCGAGATCAAAAACGGCAATTTTTTCCTCGCTTTTTTTATCCAAACCGTACGCGAGGGATGCGGCGGTGGGTTCGTTAATAATCCTATGGACATTGAGGCCCGCGATCTTCCCGGCGTCCTTTGTGGCCTGGCGCTGACTGTCATTAAAATAGGCAGGTACGGTGACGACCGCGTCCGTCACTGTTTCACCGAGATATTGCTCTGCTGTGTGTTTGATGTTTGCCAGTATGTAAGATGATATTTCCGCGGGGCTGCTCTGCTTTCCCCTGAGGCTAATCCGAACATCCCCGTTATTAGCCCTTTCGATTTTGTACGGAAGAATATTAATATCATTCTGCACCTCGGGAGCCTCATATTTGCGCCCGATCAGTCGTTTGACCCCGAAGACCGTGTTTTCAGGGTTTGTTATGGCCTGCCGCTTTGCGATCTGGCCGACCAGCCGTTCTCCGCTGTCCGAAACAGCGACAATTGAAGGCGTCGTTCGTCCCCCCTCGGGATTCGTGATCACTTTTGATTCCCCGCCCTCCATAACGGCGACGCATGAATTTGTGGTACCGAGGTCTATACCTATTATTTTTCCCATTCTTTGTTTTCCTTTCTTCCTAATCAAAGTTAATCATGAAGGTGATTCGCTCTCCGCTGATGCCAATTTTCTGGTGCAACCGATAGCTGTCAGCCCGTTTAAGCAATATGGATTCAACTTTTTTGTAGCTGGACCGACGATCTGTGTCAGGAGCGTACAATCTTGCTTTAACATTTTTAGCGGCATTCTCATCGTGTTGCTCTCATCTTCTTTAATCATTTTTTATATCTTTTCGGCACTATGCTTTTTACATGCTCTCTTTCCACGGCACTTGAATTTTTTTAAAAATCTTCTTAAAGAAAATCTGGCTATTCATGTATTACCGCTCTCTTTCTCTTCACTCTCATCTTTTGCTTTTGCTTTGGAAACAATGACCATGGAAGGTCTCAGCAACCTTTCATTCATTGTGTATCCTTTTTGCAGCTCCTTTGTGACCGTATTTTCAGAATGCTCTTCGGACTCTTCCTGCATAACAGCCTCGTGAAAACCGGGATCAAAAGGTTCTCCCACCGACACAATCGGTTTCACGCCGAATTTTTCAAAAGCTTTCAGTATATCGCTCCGGATCATATTGACGCCTTCCACGATACTGCCATCATTATCATTATCATTACCTGAAGAATCGATGGCCCTTTCCAGGTTATCCACCACAGGGAGCATCTCCTTTATCAGAGATTCATTGGCAAATTTTTTGAATCCCTCCATTTCTCGGGCAGACCGCTTTTTATAGTTTTCAAACTCAGCGGAGACTCTTAATAAACGATCCTGCGTTTCCTTAATCTCCTGTTCAGCCTCAGCGGAGACTCTTGATAAGCGATCCTGCGTTTCTTTGATCTCCTGTTCGGCGGACTCGACCTTTTTTTCCAGTTCTTTGACAGGATCATCAGTCTCTGTCTCTTCTTCCGGTGAATCGTCTGTTTCAGGTATTTCCCTTTCCTTATCGAGTTCCTCTGTTTCGGGATGGTCTTTTGTCATATCTTTATTTTCAGTCAATTTATTCTCCCTTTTTTATATAAGTATCCTTCAGTTTGTTGTTCCGTATATGCTTGGTTGACGAAAAAGAGTAAATTACTTTCCGATTAACAGATCTGACCAAAAGTTTTTCAGTATTTTCTATTATAAGAAGATACCCGAAAATTTATGGCCACTCAAATGTTTTATTAACATTTATCCACAAAAGCAGACTTTTACTGACAGCGCTGCCAACCGTCACTTCTGAAAAAGCGGACCGACCGGTCTCTCCTCCTAAGAGGGTGATGTCTGATGCCTGTCACACCGGCATTATCAAACCCGCTCATGCCTTCCCTGATCACCGATGTCATGGACCTCCCCGACATAGTTGAAACCCGGCTCTGGTTTCAGAACCTCCAGAGAACATTCTGTTAATGAATGTCAGGTTTTTCTGAAGGGAATTTCCGAACAACAATTAATTTTAATTACTGTCGTTCTTAATTGATAAGAAAATAATCCTGCCTCGAACGATGTCAAGATTATTAATTGTGATGTTGCTGATTATAACACCTTTTGGGAAAGCAGATTCCGGATTAGAATCTGTCCCTGAATCCGGCTCTGCTTCCGGAACTGATAACGCATGACGTCATTCCGGGTAAAATGACAGGAATCGGCAGGTTTCCTGTCGTTTTAACCCGGAATCCGCAGCCGCCCCAAAAGGCGTCATAATCAGCAATGCTGGAAATGAGGTAATAGAAATAAAGCAACAGAAAATGTTTCGGAAAGAAAAGAGGATGGTTGTGCATCCCCTATCGAATCTTTCCGAATATAAGCGCCATAGAAATGACCGGGATCGATCCACGACACAGACCGCATCACTTATCGCTGCTTCCTCCCGGATCTGACGAGGTTCATGACCGTCTGTTGCGCGGCGGCCGATCAGTATGGCAGCGAATTTCCGGAATAAGACCCTCCAGAGGTATTCAGCCCCCCATATAGCGGATTTGGGCGTAAAGGGCACCGCTAGCGCCCCGCCTAGCACAACCATCTTTATAGTAACTCATAAAATCAGTTTTTCAAGAAAAAAAGTGAATATTTTTCATTTATAAAATATGGTCGGAAGAGTGATCCGGGAC
>JAUCGI010000206.1:20875-24257 GCA_030378035.1 Desulfobacterales bacterium HSG2 | reverse complement strand
TTTTCTCCCGATCATCCGTGAGCATCTCATGGCTCATATTCATAATACCCGCCAGTTCGAAAATTCTTTCAGTCTGTTTGTCAGTTTCCCATTCCTGATCGCTGACCGGTGCGAATTTTTGTGAAGACATCCGGGTATGAGCTTTGTCCGATACTTTCGGGAATGTCCGGGTAAGGGGTTCGTCCGATGCTTTCGGGGGCATCCGGGTTTCGTCCGATATCTTTGCCAGTAACAGCCGGCCGATTCTGAGACAGACTGATTTCTTCCGATCTTCATCAAGGAGAGCACAAGCTACTTCCTGGATACAGTCATGCTGGAAACGGAATCGCGAACCCTGGGGTTTTTTATCAGGGGTCCGAATTTCCGGTTCTCCGACAAACCCCTCGTTAATTGCCGGCAGCAGATGCTCGAGAGTTTCGGCTTCTGATTTTTTATAAACAGCAGAGAGGAAATTCAAATTGAAATGATTCCCCATATAGGCTGCCAGACTTAAGACCTGCTGTGTCGGTTCCGGAAGTCCTTTCAGTCTCCTGAGCATCAGTTCTGTCACATTACCGGGAATTGCCGAGATCTGAAAGCTCATGTTTTCAGGAACGAGCTCTGTGTTTTTCAACAGAGTTTTCATCAGTTGACTGACAAAGAAAGGGTTGCCGGCGGTTTTATGCAATACCATCTCAGCCACAGTTTTCAAGTTCCTGCCGTTTTTTATCAGGGATCGGGTATCGGATTTCCACGCCGGGATATCGCTAACAGCATGTTCGACATGTTCAAGTTTCAGAGGGGACAGAGTAAGGTGGTTGATGATTGTTCCGCCTTTTTGCAATGCTTTGAGGGTCAGGGGCAGGGGGTGGTCCGCGTTCATTTCATTCCTGTCCCTGACATCTTTTCCCCGGTAAAAGATGTCGGGGACGGAATCGCAGGTGCCGATCAGAAACAGATGCTGCATTTTTTCATCTGTGAACATCTGCTCAACCAGTCTGAGCGAAGCGGCGTCAGCCCATTGCAAATCATCCAAAAAGATGACCAGCGGGTGCTCTGGCTGATAAAACACCCATACAAATTTTTGAAATACCATGTTAAACCGGTTTTGCGAACCGGCTGGCGGTGACTCAGGCTGAGGCCCGATAATCCTTTCTATCTCCGGAATCACATCAATAATAATCTGACCGGAAGGGCCGACAGCATCCATGATTTTTTTTCGCCAGCGTTCGATACGCGTTGCATTTTCAGTGAGAATATGGCGCGTCAGTTCCCGGAAAGCCTTTGTTAGCGCGCTGTAAGGAATATTTTGTCGGAACTGGTCAAATTTGCCGAAAATGAATCTGACTCCGGATTGAAGATCGAAAATTGAGGATTGGAGATTTTTTTGTCTGATTTTTAACTGTGAATAAAATTCCTGTATCAGCGCCGACTTGCCCATACCGGAATGGCCTGATACCAGCATTATCTCTCTCTGCCCTTGGCGTACGCGGTCATAAGCCGCGAATAAGGTTTCGATTTCCCGGTTTCTGCCATACAAGTGTCCCGGAGTTTCAAATCCCTGATAAAAGACGTCAGAGACAGATTTGCCAGCGATATTCGGGGGGTCAGAGTGATTTTCTTTTACGTTCATTCTTATCCTATGCAGATCAACGATTTATAAATTCGTCCCTTCCCTGTTCCCGACATCTTTTATCGGGGATAAAGATGTCAGGTCTGCTCTCGGATTGCTGAATCCGGATTTGTCAATCCGAATCCGGCGGATTTGTCAATCCGATCAGGGTGGTGAATTTACGAGTCGGTGTATTATTTTGTCCTGTAAAATCATGACGTTTTTTATCATGGATCGGTTCATTAATATTAAGTAAGCAAGAAATATGCCATCAGAATGATTTGAGTGAACTTTTTTCGTATTTTTTAGGCACAGAGAACTGGGAACTCTCAGAGACCGCTGAGATCCCATAACCTCTGCGGGAAATCTGTATCCTCCGCGGTTAAAAAAACGCAAGGTATCTGAAAATATGTTACACGGGGTTCACCGAATACTTACATGCAAAGAAGTGCAAAATGAAGGTTGCCAAAAGGTTACACTCAAATGATCCTGGTATTGGCAGATCCCGATCATTAAGTTTTAAGTTTCACTCGGGCCAGCAATGCCAGGGAAATGAAATTTTAGCATGTCTTTTCAGAGATCGCGGGCAGTGCCGAAATTTCATTTCGGCACTGTGCTAAAATGAAATGAGTGTAGGCATCCTTCATAAAAGCCGAAAGTGGTTTACACTTTTTCCAACCGGCATTTCACATCCCACACAAAGGCACAAAGGGCACAAAGAGCAAAGGAACTCACCCTGACACCCGAAAGTGTAAACCGACAAATGAAGGATGCCTGAGTGTAACCAAAATGCCAGCATAAATCGAGCGGATATGAAGGCGAAAGCACGTTTCGGGCGGATTGACAAATCCGGTAGTTCGGATTTGGCAATCCAAAGCGAGCGAAGGTGGTTCGGATTTGGCAATCCGAAGCGAGCGGGATCAAATCCGGCGGTTCGGACCGAAGCGAGCGTGACGACAGTTCGGATTTGGCAATCCGAAGAAGCGAGCGGACGATGGCAATCCAAAGCGAGCGAGCGTGACGTTCGGATTTGGCAATCCGAGCGGACGGTGGCAATCCAAAGCGAGCGAGCGTGACGATTCGGATTTGGCAATCCGAAGCGAGCATGAAGGCGGTTCGGATTTGGCAATCCGAGGCCAATCCAAAGCGAGCGTGACGATTCGGATTTGGCAATCCGAAGCGAGCATGAAGGCGGTTCGGATTTGGCAGTCCGAGGCGAGCGGGCCAATCCAAAGCGAGCGTGACGATTCGGATTTGGCAATCCGAAGCGAGCATGAAGGCGGTTCGGATTTGGCAATCCGAGGCGAGCGGGGCCAATCCAAAGTGAAGCGAGCGGACGGTGGCAATCCAAAGCGAGCGGGGCCAATCCGAAGCGAGCGAGCGTGACGATTCGGATTTGGCAATCCGAAGTGAAGCGAGCGGGGCCAATCCAAAGCGAGCGTGACGATCCGGCGGTTCGGATTTGGCAATCCGAAGTGAAGCGAGCGGACGGTGGCAATCCAAAGCGAGCGAGCGTGACGATTCGGATTTGGCAATCCGAAGCGAGCATGAAGGCGGTTCGGATTTGGCAATTCGAGGCGAGCGGGCCAATCCGAAGCGAGCATGAAGGCGGTTCGGATTTGGCAATCCGATGCGAGCGGGCCAATCCGAGGCGAGCATGAAGGCGGTTCGGATTTGGCAATCCGATGCGAGCGGGGCCAATCCGAAGTGAAGCGAGCGGACGGTGGCAATCCAAAGCGAGCGGGACGGTTCGGATTTGGCAATCCGAAGCGAGCGGGACCAAATCCGGCG
>JAUCGI010000206.1:0-20775 GCA_030378035.1 Desulfobacterales bacterium HSG2 | reverse complement strand
GTTCGGATTTGGCAATCCGAAGCGAGCGGGGCCAATCCGAGCGGACGGTGGCAATCCGAAGCGAGCGTGACGATTCGGATTTGGCAATCCGAGGCGAGCGGGGCCAATCCAAAGCGAGCGAGCGTGACGATTCGGATTTGGCAATCCGAAGCGAGCATGAAGGCGGTTCGGATTTGGCAATCCGAGGCGAGCGGGACCAATCCGAAGTGAAGCGAGCGGACGGTGGCAATCCAAAGCGAGCGAGCGTGACGATTCGGATTTGGCAATCCGAAGCGAGCATGAAGGCGGTTCGGATTTGGCAATCCGAAGCGAGCGGGGCCAAATCCAAAGCGAGCGTGACGATTCGGATTTGGCAATCCGAAGCGAGCATGAAGGCGGTTCGGATTTGGCAATCCGAAGCGAGCGGGCCAATCCAAAGCGAGCGAGCGTGACGATTCGGATTTGGCAATCCGAAGCGAGCATGAAGGCGGTTCGGATTTGGCAATCCGAGGCGAGCGTGACGATTCGGATTTGGCAATCCGAAGCGAGCATGAAGGCGGTTCGGATTTGGCAATCCGAAGTGAAGCGAGCGGGGCCAATCCAAAGCGAGCGTGACGATTCGGATTTGGCAATCCGAGGCGAGCGGGGCCAATCCAAAGCGAGCGGACGGTGGCAATCCAAAGCGAGCGTGACGATTCGGATTTGGCAATCCGAAGCGAGCGGGACCAAATCCGGCGGTTCGGATTTGGCAATCCGAAGCGAGCGGGGCCAATCCGAGCGGACGGTGGCAATCCGAAGCGAGCGTGACGATTCGGATTTGGCAATCCGAGGCGAGCGGGGCCAATCCAAAGCGAGCGAGCGTGATGATTCGGATTTGGCAATCCGAAGCGAGCATGAAGGCGGTTCGGATTTGGCAATCCGAAGCGAGCGGGCCAATCCAAAGCGTGACGATTCGGATTTGGTAATCCGAAGCGAGCATGAAGGCGGTTCGGATTTGGCAATCCGAGGCGAGCGGGGCCAATCCGAAGCGAGCGTGACGATTCGGATTTGGCAATCCGAAGCGAGCATGAAGGCGGTTCGGATTTGGCAATCCGAGGCGAGCGGGGCCAATCCAAAGCGAGCGAGCGTGACGATTCGGATTTGGCAATCCGAAGCGAGCATGAAGGCGATTCGGATTTGGCAATCCGAAGCGAGCGGGGCCAATCCGAAGTGAAGCGAGCGGACGGTGGCAATCCAAAGCGAGCGTGACGGTTCGGATTTGGCAATCCGAAGCGAGCGGGGCCAATCCGAAGTGAAGCGAGCGGCAATCCAAAGCGAGCGAGCATGACGGTTCGGAGTTGGCAATTCGAGGCGAGCATGAAGGCGGTTCGGATTTGGCAATCCGAAGCGAGCGGGGCCAATCCGAAGTGAAGCGAGCGGACGGTGGCAATCCAAAGCGGGCGAGCGTGACGGATTCGGATTTGGCAATTTAGCAATCCGAAGCGAGCATGAAGGCGGTTCGGATTTGGCAATCCGAGGCGAGCGGGACCAAATCCGTCGGTTCGGATTTACCAATCTGAACTGAACGGGGTTTAATGGAAGATGTTCAACTCGTCTGATTATGGCATCCTTCATTTGTCAACTGACACTTCTGAAAGAACAGCGGGACACGGATGCACGCGGATAAACGCGGATGAGTTCGTTCCCCAAAAAAAGTGTGAGGTATTTTTTTGAAGTAATATGAAAGATGCCCTGATTATTAAATATTTTTTGGCTATTAAATTTTTTAAGAGAACCCGGAACTTTTGTATAAGAGGACACATCTGAGGGTTAAGGTAAGAGGAACCTGCTTATGACCTTACCTATGTGAAGGATGCCGGAACTCTAAGAATTTTCGGACTCCGATTCAGCTTCCAAATCTTTGAGTATTGACATCACCTCTTCTTTCGTGATCTTTGAAAAATCTATCTTTATATTCACACCTTTTTCTTCATTCTCAAAGGTGATGATATTATCTTTTTCATCCTTCAGGCCTAAAACCTTATGAGCCAGTATCTGATGATGAAATCCTTTCAAATGCAGTTTTTCAGGCGGCTCGCATATCACTTTGTCCTTAACATAGCTCCAAGTTTCATGGCTTATGAAGACCTCGTCGGCATCCGCCGCGGTTTCCAGTCTTGATGCAAGATTGACAGGGGTTCCGATAATTGTGTAATCCATTCTTTCCGAAGAGCCGAAATTTCCGACTGTGCAGTATCCGGTGGCGATTCCCATCCGAAAATGCAACGGCTCCTGATACCCGAGGTCATACCATTTTTTCCGCAGACCTTTCATTTTTTCCCGCATCTCTATTGCCATTTGGACACAGCGCAGTGCATGATCCTCATCGGAAGTGAACTCAGGATCTCCGAAAAACACCATGATCGCGTCGCCCATGTATTTATCAAGAGTGCCTCCCCATTTTATGACGATCTGAGTCATTATCTCAAGATAGGAATTCAGAAACTCTGATAACGCCTCCCCTTCCATGTGTGAGCTTGTATAGGAAAAATCTTTCAGATCCGAAAAAAAGACGGTCAGCTTCTTCCTCTGGGTCTTTATTTCAACTTTTCCCTTTTCATGTGTGATTTTTTTGAACAACTGATAAGAAACATATCGGCCCAGTCTGTCCAGAATTCTGTTCAGTTTCCGCTGCTGGTTATCACTGACCCGCGTGACCGTTTTTGTCTGGCGGAGAAGCTTTTTATAGTTTTTTAAAAGTATTTTATATTCTTTCAGAAGGGGTTCCCTGTCAATTTCCTCCTGATGTAAAACGGATTCAGCGCTTTTAAGGACTCCCTCTTCTTTGGAAAAGATGGAATTGTCTTTTTGCATATTGCTCCCACGGTCAGCACTTAATTCTCATAATTCATTTCCCTGATAAAAAACGTCAGGCTTATCATCAACGCGCATTGCCACAGAAAAATAATTTCACAGGTCTGATGAATAAAATTCGCTTTTTTCAGCAGACCAGAAATCGGAAATCGGAAATCGGAAATTCTGTATGTCCCGGAAAGCCCGGGATAATAATGATGTAGACAGTCATGAAAATTTTTCACCGGCAATGAAAACAGGCCTTTTAAAAACCCGGTGATGTATCTTTATGGTAAAGATCAGGCACAAATCATGCTGCACCATTCAGTCAACAGATTTCTGAACCAGATTGAATGTTACCGATTCCAAATCCTCCTGAAATTCTTCCCCGAATTCCAAGGCGTCCTCATCATCCTCTTCGTAAACCCAGTTGACAGAAATATCCTTTCCTTCGCTTGCCGCCGCATCCAGTACGTCACAGAAATCCATTAAAATCTTTGAGGAACTGCTGTTGAAGTAAACAAGCTCCATATTGACGGTGATCTTCTCCTTTTCGGCCTTTCCAAGGTATTCTTCCAGCCATTCGAAAACAGGCGAATAAAATACCGAGGTGTTTTCCGGATAGGATTTACCCTTGATCTCAAGGATATGATTTTCACAGTCAAAAAATATTTCAGGCGTGTACTTTGTTGCTTCAACGATCAGATTGTTCATTGCCTCACCTCCTTAGATAACTGTTCTCATAGAAAAAAAAGAAACTTCTTCATCAATCTTCTTAAAATCAAATTCAATGGGCTTGCTGGCCTTTTTGGCCATATCAATAAACCCCAGTCCGGCCCCCCTGCTTTCCTTGGGCGGTCCTTCCCTGCGCTGTTTTCTGTAATACTCTTTGAGCTCGTTTTTGTTCATGGTCTGCAATTTGGTAAGCTTTTTGCGGAGCCCCTCAATTTTGTCATTTTCAACCATGTTTCCGCACAGGACAAAATAATGACTCCCTTCATAACCGACCGCGATGATGCCGAGACTTAATTTTTCCTCCTTTTCATCAGAATAACGCATGATGTTCTGAGCATTTTCCACAACTGTTGAAAAAACCCTGAGAACAGTTGATTTGCTGGTTTCTTCCAGACTCATTTTCTGTTCCAGCGTCGAACCTATTTCTGCTACCAGATTCTGAGAAATAGGGCCGCTTAAACAGAAAAAGATGCCCCGGTTGCCGAGATCTTTCTTAAACTCATAAAGATCTTTTAGCATAATCGGTCTCCCTATTCTTAACTGTTAATAAAAATCTGCGCCAGTTTTTGTTATCTTAACCAAGGTACTCAAATCTTATTTCATTCCCCACACAGTTTCACAGCTTCCGCTGCCGGTCTCCTGCATCAGTCATTCGGCAACCACCCAGTATGCCTGGCATGGTGAATATCGGGGAGCCGGATACGCATCAGGCTAAGACCGCAAATCCCTGTCTTTTCGGGATCCCCGAACGGAAGCCGCGGATCGGAAAGCCGCGCCGGACGAGTTCGGGAATCGTGTATGGCCGGCTACCTCCCGCTATCTTATGCGCTCGCCTTTTTAGTTCCCGCATAACCGAGGGAACGATTTTTTTTGCGATTAAATGGCAAACGGGAAATTAGATCATTCCACATAAAAGAAAATTACCTAATTCGATTTTTATTTGCAAGAGTTAGTTTTTGATGCTAAAAATATCGGTATGTCAAAAATGTTGATTTAAAAAGATTGTGTTAAGTGTCAAGTATTAAGGCTCTTCTGCATAAGACCTTAACCTTAACCTTAACCCTTAACCCTTAACCCTTAACCCTTAACCCTTAACACCAATGTCCGACTTTTATACCTTATATTAGCAATTCGGACAAGGCTTAAAAGGAGAAAAAACAGATGAAGACGGATTATTTGTGTTGGAAACCCAAATCTTTCACCCGTATCGGCCCCGGAATTCTTGTCATTGTGCTGGCAGCGCTGGCAAGCTGCCTTTTTACAGCAAACATGTCTTACGGTTTTTCACCTAAGACAGAGCGCATAAAGACGGCGGGTAATCTGCATGAAAAACCTGAGGCAGCTTCGTCGGTAATCGCCGAACTGCAAGTGGGAGACGAAGTTACCTTAATTCTGCGGAGCCATGAGTGGTATATTGTGAAACTTTCGGACAACCGCCTGGGCTGGGCCCATGAAAACCTTTTATGGGAAAAAATCAGTGCCCCTGAAAAGACCGCGCCGAAAGAGACAGAGGCAGTGGCGGCAACGGCGTCTCCTGACGGAAGAACGCTTGTTGTCAAAGTTCGTGCGGCGCGTGTCCGGGAAATGCCGTCGGTTAAATCCGGTATAGAATACGGTTTGAAAAAGGGGGATATGGTGTCGCTTATCAGAACAGAAGGAGACTGGCATTTTGTCAGACGCGATGACGGCAGCACCGGATGGGCTCACAAAAAACTTTTTCAAGAATCCGATGAAACAGAATCCGATGAAACTGGGGATGTAGAAGAGATTGAAATTAAGGATATTCAGGTGGATGTTACGCCTGATGGGGAAGAAAAAGTTGTTTTTGTGCTCACCGGCTTTTCTCCTCCTGAAACCTTTGTTCTTGAAGATAATGAGCCCAAGGTTGTTTGTGACTTTTTTGATGCGCGCTTTACCGCTGATACAGGTCGAAGTGTCGATGTTAACGCCAAGTTTATTCAAAGGATACGAATCGGTGTTCATAAAACTCCCAAGTCTAAAGTAAGAGTTGTACTGGATCTTGTGCCGGATCGGGATTATGAAGTGGAACAAACATTTTTCAGAAAAGAGAATTTCTACACGCTGACATTCAAATCGGCCCGGGAATAAGGACCGTATCTTAATCTTAATCTTAATCTTGCTCTTGCTCTTAATCGCAACAAAAACAAAGAGCAAGATAGCAAGAACAAGATTAAGAGCAAGATTTGAATCATTCACTGGCCGATCTGAGGATGGCAGAGGTGTCAACCTCTTCAACATAATACCATTTTAAAGAACTGATCCTGTAGAAAACGATGATTCTGGTCTTGCCGTCGCGTTCCACTTCACGCAGGCCCGATTCGCTTTTCTGAATGGCCTCCACCACTTCAGGGACATGAAAGGGTTTCAACTGAAGGCCCGCTTCGGTGCTGCTTTCATCAACATCATCCAGCCGGCTCCTTACCACAATACGCCCCCTGTCATCCAGGAGAAAGCTTTCAATGACCCCCACGGCATTCCCCCGCGTAAGATAGTCCTCAATGATATCGCTGAAGGTTACATCCATGCCGAGCACGCCGTAAAACCGGTTCTCTTTATCGTAGAGTGATGTGGCGCAGGGCAGCACCAGTCCCAGGCCCTGGATATCCAGATAGGGATTTCCCCAGTGAACGCCCTGTTTATGCGCGCCAAGCTCATACCAAGGCCGGACCCTGGGGTCGTATTCGTCCGAATAGGTCCCCTTCCCCGGATAAGAGTACATCACACCGTCTTCCAATCCGATAAAGGCCCAGCGAATGGGGATGCCGTGAACCGTCAGGAGACGATAGGCTTCCTCTTCCGAAATCGGAGCGAAACCGGGCCGGCTGTCCAACAGCGTTCTTCGGAAATGGTGTCTGAGCGGCGCGAGACGCTGCATGAGCTCTGCCACATCTTCCCTCAGAACGCCGGGTGCGACTTTCACCACCGGATAATCGATACTCACCAGCTTCTGGTACAACTTTGAATACTTGTGATCAGGCGGCGCTTTTGCAGGATCGCCCTGAAAGTCCTGAATCCAATAGAAACGCTCATTGTTCGGGGGGCCGTCCTGGATCAGATACATGGCGTTGTTGGCCAGGTTGACTGCCAGATCTTCGAGCCGGAGAAAGTGGATGTCAATATAGTGCGCCTGGGCAGACACCCCTGCTTGGAGATGGGAGAGTTTGTTTTCCCGAATCTGCGCTGCCTTCATGGCTTCCTGCTCCCGATACAGACTTCCGATGGTGACTGCCGCGGAAACCAGAAGCATGGTCAGAAACAGTATCATTGTGAGCTGGCGATGTTTGACCATCCATCGGAACACCTTGCGGACGAGGTTGTCCGGAAGTTCTGAGACCTCATCCCCTCTGAGATAGCACCGGATATCCTCGGACATGTCGGCCACTGTGGGGTAACGATCATCAGGATCGAATTCTGTGGCCTTGTGAATGATGGCCTTTAACTCCGGATCAACTTTTTTTTCCGGGGATATGTGACTGACTTCATTCAGATAGCCTTCTTTTGCCCATTCCAGTTTTTTTTTGCTGTCCCCGACCCGGGCGGGTTTGAGTGTGACGACTTCATACAGGACCGCGCCCAGTGAAAAGATGTCGCTGGAGACATTGACATCAAGCTTGCCCCTTGCCTGTTCGGGTGACATGTAGCTCAGTGTGCCGACCACCCCCTCGGGCTGGGCGCTGGTCATCAGCCCGGACCCGTCAGACCGGGCAACGTCGCCGGTGAAGATTTCCGTGCCCTGTGTGGTCAGTTCCTGCTCCTCGTCCTTGAGCATCTTTGCAATGCCCCAGTCCATGACATAGACTTCCCCGAAGTCACCGACCATGATATTTGCAGGTTTGAGGTCACGGTGAACAACCTGTTTGCGATGGGCATAAGTGATGCCGTCACATGCCTTGAGGAAGTGTTCAATGACGGTTCGCTGTTCCAGTTCCTGCGGAAGTTTCGGCTTGGGCTGTTCAGTGTAGGCGGTTCTTGCCCGGCTGAGGAGATCAAACAGGGTTTTGCCTTTGACCAGCTTCATGATGAACGAGACGTTTTTTTCATCCCCCTCAGCCGGTCTCACCGTGTAAAGCGGCACGATATTGGGATGGTCCAACTGGGCTGTGACCTGTGCCTCCCGTATGAAAAAACTGAGTGCCGCGGGTGAGGCCGCCTCTTTCCTCAGCACTTTTATGGCAACCTTGCGGAGGAGCTGGGTATCTCTTGCGAGTATCACCTCACCCATGCCGCCCTTGCCGATGGTCCCCATTTCGACATACCGTTCTTTCATGCTGCCGATATCAAAAACATCCTGAGAGAAATCGACGTAAGTCAGGGTGTCTCCGCTGCTGAACGGACTGAACCTGTCACTTTCATTACTTATTTCAGGAGGAGGGGGAGAAGGCTCAGGCGGATAAATGGTAAATATGTGTTTGCACTTTGAGCAGCGAAGCTTGGACCCTCCCGGCTTGATAAGGTTGTCATTCACATTGAATGCAACCTGGCATTCTTCACATTTTACAATCATGGTAAATCCCTTTTCAGTGTTTCGTGTCCGGTGTCTGGCGGGTAGGAAACACGAAACACGAAACACTAACCCTCTTATTTCCTTAACGCCCCTTTTCAATTCCTCAATTTGCACAGTTCTTCAATCTGGGAATTGCTGTTCCCTGCCAGCACCGGCGTCAGCCTTTCATACGAGATCATTTATTAAGTTCGCAGTTCCGGCGTTTGGGCGGTGCCACACCGCCTAAACGCCGAAACTGCGAACTTAAATATGATCTTTATGTTACTTTTCAGATTATTTCAACTAAAAAAACAGGTAATCGTAACTGAAATTATCGAACAGCCTCCGAATACGCTTGGTTCGGATTGACAAATCCGACTCCCAATCCGAAGAAGCATAAAAGAGGACTGAAACCGGCAACCGTCAACCGTCAACCGTCAACCGTCAACCGCCAACCGTCAACCGGCAACCGGCAACTGACAACCGGCAACTACAAAAGGCCCACATCCCAGTTCCACAGTCCCTGTCTTTTTTTCAGTTCCACCGTTTTGGGCAGAGGTTCAGTCAGGTGGACAAACATGTAATATCCTGCTCTGAGAAGTTCATCTTTTTTAGTTCTTATATCGATCTTCCAATTCGGATATATCCAGACGTTATCTCCGTATTTCATGATCCAGGCATGCTCACCCCTGGGACTGGTAAAAGGTCTGCCAGTTTCCAGATTTTCCGGGAAAATATGTGAAACACACAGGGGCCAGTTCCCCGAAATGATAATTCCCAAAGGGAGCGGGCTCTGTTCGGGAAGTCGCAAATAATCCTCGCGACCCAGTTCGGGGCTGACAATAACGCCTGAAAAGCCGATATCCGCCATTGTGTCAACAGCCAGTGTATTGGCAAGATTGCAAAATGGCCCGGCCCAGAGACTCAGTCCCTTTTTCCCGCGTTCATGAGAACTTTGCACTCCGAATTTTTGGGCAAGAGGGCTTTGCACTCTGGATGTATTGTTCCCGGGAACAAAAAAAGCCATCTGCCAGGGCGCGTTCAATACAAAGTTGCGGCATCCTTTACTGAGCGCGAGATCAATAGTCGCTTTCCATTTTTCCTCTTCCCCGGGCCATATTGCCGGCGGCAGCCACCACCATGAGGATTGAGCGTTTTTGGCTGAGAACTGAGCGTTTTTGTTTACTGACAGCCAGATACCGGTCTGATCCTTACTCTTTCCTCTGCCCGGATTTCTTTTCACATGAATTTCACAGCTCTGATTTTTTTTGAAAAACCTGCCTTTTTTGAATCTCCCGGGAAGTCTGACATGAAAATTCGGAGGAACCCGACGTAAAGTTCTTTTGAGTTGCCGCTCCGCTTCAAGTTCGGCCAACAATTTTTCAAGGGCTTTTTCCCGCCTGTCCGTGAGAAAGATCGGCGATCCCTTTGGCGGTTTTTTCCGGGAGGGGAATTTCAGGTGCAGCCGTCCTTTTTTGGGAACGTATTTGCCGACCCTCCGGACAGAATGCCATGGCTCATCCTCATATCCGATGCGCAAAACATCACCGGGTAAAAGCTCATCTCTCGGGACAATGTAAAACTCTCCCCCGGCAGGCGATTTGGAGCGGGAGGGCTTGCTTCCGCGTTTCACTCTTCCGATGAAAAGCCCGGATCCGGTTTGTTCGGTGAGGTTGACAGGATTCTGGGGCCTCTGAGGGAGAAAATAATAGTGGGTCCCTGGTCGACCTAATGACCGGGCAAGGAAGCCCATCGCCGTTTTCTTCATCTGAGGATCGCTTCCGTGATCTCTTAATATTTGGTAAGCTTTGACTGTGTAAAAGACATAATGGGGTCCTTTTTTGCGTCCTTCGATTTTCCAGGCCCGCACTTTGGGAACGGACAGAAGCGCCTTGACCAGCACATCCAGGCTCAGATCCCGACAGGAGAAGAACCTTCCCTTTCGTTGCCCGGCCGGCTTCTGTCGGGAATCGGAAAATGTCGTCCGCTTTTCATTTCTGATTTTCAGGCCAGGGACGTTCTGGGTGTAAAGTCTTCGGCAGGGTTGGACGCACCTCCCCCTAAGCCCGCTTTTCCCCCCGAAAAAACTGCTCCAGTAGCACCTTCCGGAGATGCCGTAGCAGATCGCCCCATGTACGAACACTTCCAACTCCAAACCCTGCGGACATGCCTGAGACATGGCCCTTATTTCATCAATGCCAAGCTCTCTGGGCATAACCACACGGCTGACCCTGGGCCCGAAGCCTTCCCGAATCAGTTTCAATGCTCCGGGAAAGCTGACAGATGTCAGTGTTGACAAATGAAGCTCTCCCGAAAAACCGGTCTGTTCAGCCAGTTGCAAAAGCGAAAAATCCTGAATAATCAGGGCGTCCGGTTTCACTTGGCGGTTCAACTGGTCTAAAAGTCCTCCCGCCGCATTCAGCTCACCCGGCTTTATAAGGGAATTCAATGCAACATAGACTTTTGCCCCCTTGTCATGAGCCAACGCTGTCAGATCGGCCAGTTCCTCCACCGAAAAATTTTTTGCCTCCATACGGGCAGAAAAATGTTTCAACCCGCAATAAATCGCGTCGGCACCGGCAGCCAACGCGGCCAAGAAAGAATCCTTGCTTCCGGCCGGTGCCAGGATTAAAGGGAGCTTTGTCATTTGGTATAAGGGGGTTAAGGGTTAAGGGTTAAGGGTTAAGGGTTAAGGTTAAGGGTTTAAGGGTTAAGGGTTAAGGTTCCCCGCCTTAACCCTTAACCCTTAACCCTTAAAACCTTAAAACCTTAGATCGTATATTTTCGCCTTAATTCTTTGAGTTCTTTCTGCAATCCCCTGACCCTGACCCGCAGTTCCTTAAGCGCGGCTCTGGCGGTTGATTCCAATCGTTCTCCGTGCTCTTTTTCATATTTTTTTTCGAGTCTGGCAATTTCATTGTCAAGTTCTGCTTCACTCAGGTGGGGGTAGGCCTGCTCGACAAGCGGCACAACTTTTTCGTCAAAGTTCTGCTTCATTTCTTCCAAAACCCATGATTTCATTTCTTCATGGGAAGGAAATTCAAAGTTATCGAAACACAGGTCTCTGTAATGTTCACTGATTATCAGTTTTGCACATGTTTTTGCAATACCCTTTAAGGAATGCTCTTCAAAATATCCGTAGTACATTACAATCTTATTTGCTAGCACATTTTCAGGTGTTTCCTCTGTTTCCGCATTATTTTGCGGCCGACGATCATTTTCGGCTGACATTTTGAATCCATCCTTATAAGTGTTAAGGGTTAAGGGTTAAGGGTTAAGGGTTAAGGTTAAGGTTAAGGGTTAAGGGCCTTCTCTTAAGCCTTAAAACTTAAAACTGAAATCCCACCTCCAGAAACGGTCCGTTAAAACTGACATCTGCTTTTACATCCTCCTCGTCGAAAACAATGCTTTCATATCTGTAGCCTCCTGTTGCAAACACAGGGCCGAGGATTTTCAGTTTCAATCTTCCGATCAGGCTGTAAAAGTGATTACCGCTGAAAGTGATTGCTCTCAGCTCCGCCTCCGCGGCAATCGCATCAACAGGTCGCATAAAGGCCGCCGCGTACAGCATGGGAACTGGCAGCGTACAGCTTTTTGATTCTGCCAGATCCGTATCATCCTGGCGGACCTCTCCTTCAAAATCAATAAGTCTCAAATTAAGTCCCAGCTCGATATTGGCCTTCTTCAGTGTGGCCAGTTGAAGTATGGGAATTTCATAATATAGGGCAATATCATAATGATGAAAAGCCAGTTTTGAATAAAAATCCGTATTTCCCTTAAATGTTGTGTCACCGAATTTGAAGTCCGCTGATTTTGTACCCGTACCTTCAAATTCCATCGGCGTTGCCATCAGGTATATGTTCGGGATGATCGGCATGTCTAATTTCAATCTGCCAGTCATCCGGAATTCATCATCATATTTCAGATCATTTTTTAAATCGAGGATATCCTCTGACCGGTAGGATATATCTCCACCCATGCTCTGGTTCCATCCGCCGATTGCAAATTCCATCCCTATGGCATAAACTGTGACCGGAGCATTTGTCAGAAAATACAAACTGAAAATAAAGATTAACTTTCGCATTATTCTTCCCGGTGCAATCTTGATCCTGATCGCGACAAGATCAGGATCAGGATATTAGCATGAAAATATATTCATAGAAACCACTATCAAAGTTACATATAGTGTTATTATTAAAAAAACAACAAAAGAAGCAACATTAGGCATCCTTCATTTGTCGGTTTACACTTTCGGGTGTCAGGGTGGGTTCTTTTGTTCTTTGTGCCCTTTGTGCCTTTGTGTGGGATATGAAATGCCGATCGGAAAAGTGCAAACCACTTTCGGCTTTTATGAAGGATGCCCAACATTAAGCCTGTTATTCCGGGCAAAATCAGAAAATTCTTCAGATTTTGAGCCGCCTCTTCTGAGGTTGCGGCCAAAAAACTTTCAGTTCTGATATTGACTCTTATACATTCTTTACCCTATTATATCCAGATTGGAAAGGTTTATGGCCTGAATTATTCATAAGCTACAGAATAATCCAGGATGAATAATTCAGTTAACAAACATTCAGGTGCAATAAAATGGCATATAAGATAAAGGAATTTAAGCCCTGCCCCTTTTGCGGCAGAATTTGGATGATCGTTGACACATATTCTGACGGCTCTTATGCAGTTCGTTGCCCGTGCGGCACTGTCGGACCTGTCAGAGAAGACAAACAGGGAGCAGCAAAAGCTTGGAATACAAGAGGTCAGTTGCTCTGGAATCCGTTCCGTTTTTCAATTCGATTTTCAAAAGACATGCTTTCTGTGGATTTGAAAGGAAAACTCGACTCATTGGATTTTGCCACCGTTTTACAGATGCTCGCTTCAGGGAACAAGACCGGTATTTTGCAGGCTGCCCGGGGCCACACAAAAAGCGCTGTCTGTCTGAAAGACGGCAATATTGTCGCTGCAAGCGACAGTAACGGGCTCAGACTGGGCCAGATCCTTTATAACAACCGAAGGATTTCTCATGAAAAGCTGCGGAATGCTTTAAGAATAGCCAAAACATCCAATAAAATGATCGGTGAAGTGCTCCTGCTTATGAAATACATAACCCCTGAAACCCTGAGACAGGTGATCCGTCAGCAAGTCCAAGAGACGGTGTCGGAGCTTTTCTTCTGGAAAGAAGGCTATTTTGAATACCGAGACTGTCTGGTAGAGTTTGACGAACGAAGCACCCGGGAAATCAATACAATGGAAATCATTCTGGAATCCGCCAGAGAAGCAGATGAACGGGATGAACAGAAAAGGAAAAGTTCATCCCGAATCATTATCCCCTGATCATTATTAACCCGATCATTATTAACCTGATCATTATTAACCTGAGCATTTTAGCCTGAGCATTTTAGCCTGAGCATTTTAGCCTGATTATTTTAACCTGATTATTTTAAATGGACGCGCTTTTTTAAGCGTTTTGCACATTTCTCATCCCTGTAAGAAAGGATCGGCACGGGTGAGCGACGGAACATTTTTTCAGCAACCGACCCGAGAATGACATGCTCCAAATTGGTACGCCCCTTCGGGCCCATGACAATTATATCCGCATCCTCTTTTTCAATAATCTTCAGTAATTCATCAATCGGATTTCCGACTTTGAAAATGGTACGGACACTTTCCGCCGGAAAGGATGATCTTTTGATGATCTGATCCATCATCCGCTTTCGTTCTTCCCTGACCCCCTGGACATAATGCTCGCCATCCACTTCATAGCCGAGTGACACAATCTTTGAAACGGCTTCCACATCCCGCGAATTGATAACATTTGCCACAATCAGCTCTGCATTCAGACTTGCCGCCAGTTTTGCCGCATAATTGAATATCCCTTCCGCCTGTTCTTTTGAAGGCGCGACCGCTACCAGTATTTTTTTGATTTCATTCATAATGTTTTTGTCCGTTGTTTGTTGTCAGTTGACGGTTGACGGTTGACGGTTGACGGTTGACGGTTGACGGTTGACGGTTGACGGTTGACGGTTGACGGTTGACGGTTGACAGTTAACGGTTGACAGTTGACAGTTGACAGTTGCCCGGCAGTCTGAGCTACGGACAACGGACAACTGACAACTGACTACTGACCAGTTCGCCGTCTTTGCATCAGATAGACAATGCCATAAATGGCCAAGCCGATAGGATACACCAGATAACGCCACTCGTGCTGGATCCCGATCCAGGATGACACAGCATCCGGTCTCATCAGTGTAAAAGTGACGCACAGGAGCAGCGGGATCTCATAGAACTTGTTTCGGGCTACAAACCAGCCCTGGGTCGCGGATGCAAATGCAAAGTTTCCGATACACGCCATAACAAAGATAAGTATCCCCTGGGTCCAACTGGTGATATCGTGGAGGATCAGGTCGCTGTTAAAAATGAACATAAACGGCAGGATTGCAGTACGGATATCGTACATGAACCCTTGCAGACCTGTGGCAATCGGCGGTGATTTGGCAATGGCCGCAGCAGCATAGGCGGCCAGACCCACCGGCGGCGTGTCATCCGCAAGGATGCCGAAATAGAAACAGAACAGATGAGCCGACATGAGTGGAACAAAGAAATTGTAGCCTTCGGCAATAAAGACAATGGCAGGTGCTGTCAGAGAAGCCATGACAATGTAAGTGGCCGTCGTGGGAAGTCCCATTCCGATGATAAGGCTTGTAAAGGCTGTGATGATCAGCATGATATAAATATTGCCGCCGGAGACGGTTTCAATGATCTCGGTAATCAGGTTGCCCAGCCCCAGTGCCACAACACCCACTATGATTCCGGCCGCCGCGGTTGCAAGGGCCACGGAAACCATGTTGCGCGCGCCGGCTGCAAGTGCTGAGAAGATGTCTGTGACCCCTTTTTTAAATGCGGGTCCCAGCGGATCTTTGTTCAGGTGAGCCCTGACAGCGTGCTGGAAAAACATGATGACGGCCATGATACATATTGCATTAAAAGCGGCAAGTTCAGGTGAATGTCTGACCACCACAAGTTCATACAAAAGAGTGAAAAGTGGGATAAGATAGTGAACGCCACTCAGCAGTGTCGCCATGAAACGGGGAAGTTCACTGCGCGGCATCCCCGTCAGTCCCAGCTTGGATGCTTCGATATGGGTGATGAAGAAGAGCGCGGCGTAAGATGCGAACGCGGGGATTGCCGCGGCTTTGATGACTTCGATGTAGGGGACGTTGACATATTCGGCAATAATAAACGCGGCCGCTCCCATGATGGGAGGGGCCAATTGTCCGTCCGTACTTGCAGCCACTTCAACAGCCGCTGCTTTGGTGGCCGGATATCCGACCTTTTTCATCAGAGGGATGGTGAATGTGCCGGTGGTCACAATATTTGCGATACTTGATCCTGACACAAGACCAGTCAGCCCGCTTCCCATAATGGCCGCTTTGGCAGGCCCCCCCTTGAATCCGCCTAACAGACTCAGTGCCAACTGGATGAAATAATGTCCCGCGCCGGCTTTGTCCAGCATGGCGCCGAAAAGCACAAACAGAAAGACGATGGTTGCTGAAACATCCAGGGGGATGCCGTAGATCCCTTCCGTACCCATGGTAATCTGTCCGATGAATTTGTTCAGGGAAGCGCATTTTCCCGCGATCAGATCCGGCATGTAACATGCGGAAAACGAATATATGCAGAACACCAGGGCAATAATCGGAAGCGCGGGGCCGATCACCCGGCGTGAAGCTTCAAGCAGAAGGACGAGCAGTAGTATCCCCACAACAACATCTCTTGTGATCGGTGCCCCGTACCGCTCCGCAATGCCCATATAGTCAATCGCAATATAAAGGGCTGAAAGAGCGCCGATCAGCGCGACAACAGAATCAAATGCGGGAATGGTATCCTTTGCGGACAGAAATTTGTAAAGTTCGAATTCCTTCCTTTTCAGCATCGGATAATTCAGGAAAACAATCAGAAGGGCAAAACCGAGATGGATGGCCCGGGTAAACGTGGAATCCAGGATCAGCCAGCTAGCAATGGATAATTGAAAAAGGCTCCACATAACCGCGATGGCGGGAATGGTATAATGGGGCCAGTTGCGGACAAAAATCAGGAAGCCGCAAATCGGATGGATGATCCAGAAATTGGGTATGTCCGCGTCATAATATTTCCAGACAGATGCAATCCAGATAAGCGCGATTACAATGGTGAAGGTGACATCAAATTTAGCCGGCGGCTTCGGCTTTCTGCCGATTCCCTCTTCCTCTTCGGCCATTCGCCTTGCAAGGTCCAGACCATCATCCTTACCGTTTATTTCATTTTCGCTCATGTTTCACACCATTTATTTCATCACTCGATCAAATTTTTTAAAACCACAGAGAACACAGAGGTTCCCCCGGAGGTTCTCCCAAGTCTGTGACTCTGTGGATTCTCTGTGTTCTCTGTGTTTCTCAGAGATTTCTGACGGTAGGCACATTTTTAAAATTTGATCATCGAGTTTCAGGATAGAAACCAGGTTTTCAAAAAACCTGGTTTCTTCAGACTTTTTCGGAGGGCTTAATTATTTCAAACCGACCTCTTTATAGTATTTCATTGCGCCGGGATGGATCGGGGCTGACAAACCCTCCAGCATATTCTCTTTGGTCAGGTCCTGATAACAAGGATGCAGTTTTTTGAAACTTTCAAAATTTTCAAAAACCTCCTTGGTAATGGCATAAACCACTTTATCCGGAACCTTGACAGAGGTGACAAAGCTGGCCTTTACACCGAAAGTATCAATAACATCTTCGTCATTCACTGCACCCGGATAGAGTTTTTTAACAGGGACAGAAACCTTGAGATAGTTATTGGGGTACTTAACGACGAGTTTATTCGCAATGTCGGGCAGAGGAACAAAGCGTACCTTTGTTGCACCTGCAGTCGCTTCCTTGAATGCGCCGCTGGGGTGTCCCACGGTGTAAAAAAAGGCGTCAATTCGGCCATCCTGCAGAAGTCCCGGAGCCTCAGAAGCCTTCACACTCTCTGCTTTTAAATCCTTTTCATAGTCAATTCCAGCGGCAGTAAGCGCATCAATGGAATTCTGGCGCTGGCCGGACCCGGGATTGCCGATGTTCACCCGCTTGCCTCTCAGATCCTTAATGGTTTTGATCCCTGAAACAACTGACGCCACCAAGGTCACAGCTTCGTAATGAATACTGAAAACAGCACGAAGGTCCTTCTGAGGACCTTTGTCCTTCCATTCTGCAAGACCTTCAACAGCTTGGTACTGCCTATCATGTTGCACAACGCCGAATTCCAGATCACCGGACATGACGGAATTCACATTAAACACAGAACCGGCTGTGGATTCAACAGTGCATCGGATGCCGTATTCTTTCCGCTTCTTGTTGACGATTTTGGCGATGGCGCCGCCTGTGGGATAGTAAACGCCGGTGATTCCGCCAGTGCCGATGGTTACAAAAGTGGTTTTGGCGGCCTGTACGGTCGGCGGGGCAGAGCCTGTGAAAAGAATGCAGGTGAACAGTAGGGCTACACACAGGGTTAAAGCCTTTTTCATAAAAAACCTCCTTATTTGAAAGTTGTTAAAGTTGAGTGTAATCTTTTTTATCAGCAAACCGTTTTTCTCCGCGTTAAATTAGGAAAAAGCTTACACTCTAAAATGGACTGGCCAAATTAAAATGATCAACTGGTCATTTTGAAAAGTTCCCTGTCCGAACGTATGCAGCTTTTCTGCAAACCGCGGAGACCGCGGAGTCTCTGAGGAACTCCGCGTCTTTCTGCGCGCCTCCGTTTGAAAAGCTGCACATCATGTCTGGAAAATCAGAAATGATCTGTCGGTCATTTTAATTTGGCCAAATATAATAATAAAGTGGGGGACAAACTTTAAGAAAAAATTGTCTGAAGAAACCTGACAAATATTTCTTTCATTTCCCACTTTCCACTTCCCTTTTCACTTCAGATCGCGCACAGGCAAGGCCCGATAGGCTCTTTTATGTACCATTCGGTCTGTGTAATGATAGCCTCGGTGAAAATTAAAAACCCTTGCCGAAACAGTCCTTTTTTCAGATGTCCAGACCCAGCCGCAACTCAGATTTATTTCAGGCGTTATTTTGACCCGCTGCCCGCAATCCGTATCATATCCTTCGTAGCCTTTCTCTTTCAGATAAAGGCTTTTCAACTCTTCAAGTGTTGGAAGCCGCCAGTCTTCATACTGCGTTTCCAAGGTATATGGGAAAGTATATTTTACCCATTTTTCCGCCTGTTTCCAATCGATATCGCCCTGGTTATCTGTCTTTGACCACATAAGACCCAGCTCATGATCCGTAACCGTGCCATCCTCGTTATCGGTGAACCGTTCACCGGCCAGAGCCGCAACACCATTCAAAAACAGGCATATTATCATGATCGCCGTAATTGGTGATACAGTTTTGCTCATCTTCCAATTCCTTGTTTTTAAAGATGAAAAGCTAAGGAATAAATAAGGAACCTTTACAGAATGGACAAAATTTAGCAGAATGGAATTTGCGTGTCAAGGATTAATTGTAAGGGTTAAGATTTAAGGGTTAAGATTTAAGATTTAAGATTTAAGGGTTAAGTTTTAAGGGTTAAGTTTTAAGGTCCTATCTTAACCTCAACCCTCAACCCTCAACCCTCAACCCTCAACCCTCAACCCTCAACCCTCAACCCTCAACCCTCAACCCTCAACCCTTAACCCTTAACCTTAACCCTTAACCCTTAACCCTTAAAACTTAAAACTTATGCTGGTAAGCGTCATTATTCCAACTTTCAATCGGGCTTGGATACTGAAAGAGGCGGTTGACTCCGTTCTGTCCCAGGAGTTTCAGGATTTTGAACTGATTGTTGTGGATGACGGGTCAACGGATGACACCTGGGATATTCTCAATGCGTATCAGGAAAATATTATCCTGATCCGGCAGGAGAACAAAGGGGTCAGTGCGGCAAGAAACCGGGGCATCGATCTGGCTTCAGGGGAGCTGATCGCTTTCCTTGATTCGGATGATCTCTGGCTCCCGAAAAAACTTTCTGCACAGGTTGGATTTTTCAATTCAAATCCGGATGCCCTGATCTGCCAGACAGAGGAGATATGGATAAGAAACGGGGTCCGGGTGAATCCGAAAAAAAAGCACAAAAAACCTTCGGGGATGATTTTTGAGCCTTCCCTCTCCCTCTGCCTGGTCAGTCCGTCCGCGGTGATGATAAGGCGGGGGCTTTTTGAAACTGTGGGCCTCTTTGATGAGCGCCTTCCCGCGTGTGAAGATTATGATCTGTGGCTCAGGATCAGTTGCAGATATCCGGTATTTCTTTTGGATACGCCGCTGATCATGAAACGGGGCGGGCATGAAGACCAGCTCTCCCGGATGTGGGGGCTGGACAAGTTTCGGATACAATCCGTCAGAAAGATCATTGAAGGCGGGATGCTTTCGCCGGAACAACACCGGGCCGCAATAAAAATTCTGAAAGAAAAATGCAGGATATATGCGGGGGGCTGCATGAAACGGGGGCGTGAAAATGAAGCGTTGTACTATATGAAGCTTGAAGAAAACTACAGGGATTTCAGATAAGAACAGGATTTCCGATATCTTGCTCTTGCTCTTGTTAATGGCATAAAAAAAGGCAGAGCCGTAAAAGGCCCTGCCCTGTTATACTCGTGAGTTAAATCTTGCTTAATTAACCCTTTTTGTTAAACCGTTTCCTGAGATTCGCAAGTCCGATCAGCCCTGAACCCAGAAGGAACATGGTGGCAGGCTCGGGAGCTTCCGATCCGGGAGCTGCTGATCCGCCGCCGCCGCCGGTGGCGGTGGCTGCCAGTGTGCCTTCGCCCATCAGGTTGTCGTTGCCGCACTGCATGGTAAAATGGGAGATAAACTCCACCGGCACATCCGAAGCGAGAAAGTTGAGGTCAAGCCCGCTGACCACATTATGGGAGTTTGTGCCCCAGCCATCAAAACCCGTCTGAGCGTCGGTCATAGTCTCATACCCGAACACACCTGACTCTACCTCTTCGCCGCCGCCCACATAACGCCATGGGTTTGACCCCTGATTCTGTCCATAAAAGGCAATCTGCGTTGTTGAGTCCTCATCCAGCTTATACACATCATAAGTCAGATTATCAAAGTCCATATCCAAGACATAATCATAACCGAATGTATCCGTTACTGTGGCGTTGGGAACATTACCCCAGTCATGAATATCACCGAATTCGGCATCCCCGTTCACATCAATAAACACATCGCCGGAATAAAGTTCAGCCTCTCCGTTCACGAAATCATACCCGCCGATCATGGTAAGCTCGTTGTCATCATTCAAAAAGAAACCTTCCAAGTCCCATGCCTGTGACTGAACCATGCCCGGTTCGGCCTCGTTATCTTCAAGGGTATCGTTTATCCCTTCTCCGCTGCTGTTTTCATCAAAGATGGTGATATCAGTGCCGAACGCAAAGGCACTGCCCACAGTTAAAAAAACGACCAACATTGAAACACCCAAAATTTCTGCAAACTTTTTCATTCTCATGTCTCCTTAAAATTTTTGATTAAGATACTACGTTAAAGTTAAAACTCCTACATTCTTCCCATCTACCATTCTTCCCATACTACTTATTAAGTTGCTTATCACCTCCCCTGTTTCTCATCTAATAAAGAACATAATCACTCTTTTTTTGCTTGTCAAGAAGTTTTTTTTAAAAAACTTGTCAAACTAAATTTTCAAGAAATTAAAAACCTGCCAAACTGCTT
>JAUCGI010000288.1 GCA_030378035.1 Desulfobacterales bacterium HSG2 | reverse complement strand
CCGTTACTGGACCCCTTATCCCCCAGCACGAAAATCCTGCTGCTTATGTTCGTGAATACGGGGAGCTTCTTTACAGAATTTTTTATGCGCTTGACATTTTTGATATGTACCATTCCTGGTGGTTTCAGTTTCTGTTGCTTTTGCTGACCATAAACATTGTTGTCTGTTCAGCGGACCGGCTTTCCGCGACATGGCGGGTCATATTTAACAAAAGGCCGTCGTTTGTTCTTTCAAGATTCAGGGAACTCTCCCATAAGGAAGCGTTTAACCTGGAAGGATCATCCGATTTGAGAAGTGTCTATGAATCTTCCTTTTCCAAAGGTTTCGGATACACCAAAACTGAACAGACAGACGAGGGATTCTGCATTTTTGCCGAAAAAGGGCGGTGGACGCGTCTTGGTGCCTACCTTGTACATATCAGCGTTGTTTTCCTTTTGTTCGGGGGACTGGCCGGCTCAATTTTCGGTTTTGAGGGTTTTGTCAACATCCCGGAAGGCGAAATGACAGACCGTATCCGGCTGAAAAAAAACGGCGCGATACGGAAATTGGACTTCAGCATCCGATGTGATGATTTCAGCGTGAGTTTTTACAGCTCCGGAGCGCCCGAAGAATATCGGTCCAGCCTGACAATTCTTGAAAAGAATGAGCCGGTTTTAAATAAGGAGATTATTGTAAACGATCCGCTCCGGTACAAGGGAATCAGCATATTTCAGTCCAGTTACGGAAAGCTTCCGCCAAAGGAATTCACATTACCGCCAAAGGAATTCACATTGAATTTTAAAAGCAATGCAAGCAGGATGGTCTATACACAAAAAGTGTCCATCGGGCAACAGGTTGATATCCCGGAAAACATGGGAACATTTGTGGTTAAAAGTTTTGACAAATCACACAATTATAAGGGACATAGCATCGGTGAAACTATTGTCGGAACGCTGATGTCGCCGAATAAGGGAGAACCGGTGGATATAGCCATCCCGCTCCGTCACCCCAGATTCGACATCATGAGAGGGGGGGAAGTTGTTATTTCCGTAGCAAATCAGCAACGGTATTATACCGGTCTCCAGATAGCAAGAGACCCGGGCGTCCTGATCGTTTATTCGGGATTTGTCATAATGATTATCGGCTTTTTTGTAACATTTTTTATGTCCCACCAGAGGTTTTGTGTTGATGTGATGAAAGACGGAGGGGGAAACAGAGTTGTGGTTTCAGGCACTGCCAATAAAAATAAGATGGAAATGGATATCAGGGTCAGAAAGCTGTCGCGACGTCTGAGGAGACTGACGCGTGGATGAAAAATGCTCCAAAAGCAGGTAAATCCTACCTTTTAATACCTTGTCCACCCCATTGATTTATTTTGGTGATTGTTTTATA
>JAUCGI010000012.1 GCA_030378035.1 Desulfobacterales bacterium HSG2 | reverse complement strand
CGTTTCGGATTGACAAATCCGAAACATCCCACCGGTTTCCCCGCGCTCGTTTCGGTCCCGATCTCGTTTCGGTCCCCCGCGCTCGTTTCGGATTGACAAATCCGAAACATCTTTCCGCCAGATTAACAAATCCCGCCGGATTTGTCATACGGGAATCAGGTTTCCCCACGCTCGTTTCAGATTGACAAATCCGAAACATCATTCCGCCGGATTTGTCAGGCCGAAGCGAGCAGGAAAAAGTTAAAAGTTGTCAGATGACAACGATGACAACCGCCGTTCTGAATCATGGTACTGAAAAACAGCCAGATTTCAAAAATCTGATTTTTGAAAATGTATATTTTTATATAAAAGCTATATAACATCAAAATACTTGTAAAGCAAGATTTTGTTTGCCATGAATTTCTGTACGCTTCCATCGCCTGCTCCTGTGTCGCTGTATCCCCTTGTAAAGCAAAATTTTGTTTGCATGAATTTTGGTTCGGATATGACTGATATTATATAAAAAGAAAATTTGTGTGCAATCAGGTCTATCCGTATCAATGTGGTTCCGTAATTACTGTGATTACAAAATCCCCCCTTGATTTCCGGCACGATTTCCTGTATAGAATTTTTTTGTGTTAAATTTGGCTACTAAAGCTTGTACCGTATGACTTTGCGGTAGCAATTCAGGTTTAATAATCTTTTATGATTAAGTTTATGTGGATAAAAACGCCGCAAAGTCATCCGATACAGGCTTTAATTTAAAATTTAAGTTGGGACACTTTTATTAAACCACGAAAGAACACGAAAAATATTAAGTCCCAGTTCCTCATTTCGTGTGTTTCCTGGTATAAATTATTACAAGAATGTCCCGCTTTCAGTTGGTAGCTTTAAATTTAGGGGTGTCCCACCTGTCATTCCGGGCAGAATTGAAAAAATGGGACATTTTTTCAATTCTGACCCGGAATCCACTGCTGTCACGAAGGATCCCGGTCTGAGAACAGATCTGGCCGGAATGACATAATGGGGCAGATGGGACACACCCTAAATTTACAGGAAAGAAAGGTATATTGCTTTCATTAATATTGTCTCCGGAGATAGTATTTTGGCACTTCTGAATACTCTTTTGACCTCATTGACACATCCTTATTATTTGAGTAACCTTTTAACCTTTTTGCGTGATTAACACAGGACTCAGAACTGGTAAATATAAAATCAGTACGTTACAACTTGGAATCGGGAAACCGGGTTTTTACAAGGAGAAAAAATGAAGAATTCTGTGGTGCTTGAAGAGATTATGTTCGATGATGAGGAACTTGGCCTTGCAGATGAACTGCTGGCTCCGGATACACCTCTGACAACTGTTGTTCGTTCTGACGAAAAGGCTGACATCGGAGCGGAAGTCTTTTTCGGTGTGGAACTTCCGTTTGACGATATCGGCGAGGTCAAAGCAAAAGTGCTTTCCTGCGAGAAAACCGATGAAAAAAATTTTGCAGTTGTTATTGAAATCCTGGGATTAGACAATCGTTATACAAGGTTGCTTACAAAAATTCTGAAGGGCAAATCACATACAGATGGTGATGACAAAGAATATCCGATGTGGGCGACAGGACTCAGGCAGACAAACGGGACTTATGCCACGGTCATCAACTGCCCGGCCGGTCTTCTGAACACCGATCAGCTAGCCAAAATCACCGAAATTACGAAAAACGGTGCCGGAGTGGCAAAGCTGACCCATGCCCAGCGTGTCATTTTGCTCCTGAAACCGGAACAGCAGAATACCATCCGGGATGAGCTGAAATCTGTCGGTCTGAACATCGGTGTGCTGCATCACGGCATTCGTAACATCAGGGGATGTTGCGGTGCGCTGTGTGAGTGGAATCAGGGAGGGGAAGATGCGATAAAACTCTCGCTGGATATTGACAAAACGCTCTTCGGACGTTCTGCAAAATATGACGTCAAAATTGCGGTTTCCGGATGCATCCGGAACTGCATGGAATCCTATTGTGTGGATATCGGCCTGATCGGAAGAGACGGGAAATATGATCTCTTTGTGGGAGGCGTCAGCAGCTCAGTTCATTTCAAAGCGTTAAAGCTTACTGGCAATGTCGCGGCAAATGACGCCATACCACTAATTGAGCGCGTTCTGGAATGGTATGAAAATACCGCCCGGGAAGGCGAAAGAATATACAAAACGCTGGAACGTCTCGGTCATTCGGAAGCGGAGAAAAAGAAACAGCCATTTGCCGAGGCTGCCGCGATATTTGAAGGCATGGATATCGGCGATGATATTTCTTCGAGACTGGAACGAACCCTGGCGCGCGGTTACGGACTTCTGAAAATGCGAAAAGACTTGGGTATTAAATAGATTTTGTGCTTTGGTGTTTTGTGTTTTGGTGTTTTGTGTTTTGGTGTTTTGTGTTTTGGTGTTTTGTGTTTTGGTGTTTTGTGTCTTGTGTTTGGCGGTTCAGATTCCGTTCTAACTGGCAGAACACCAAAACACACCAAACACAAAAACACAAAAACACAAAAACACAAAAACACAAAAACACAAAACACAAAAACACAAAATACCAAAACACCAAACACCAAAACACCAAACACCAAAGAAAATATTATGCCGGTAGGGAGCCATAAAGACGCATTTAAAGCGCATCAGCTAGTCAAAAAACTGATAGGGAAGAATTCGGAAACCCCCCTGGCCCACCTGGCCGCGGATATTCTGCTCGATTTTGTTAAAAATCATCGCCAAGTCAGTTCGGATTTCATGTTGGAGACGCTTCCCGAAGATCCGGTAACATACAATGAGGCAAAACTCGACAGAGCTTTGGAAGCGGTGGAGTCGCTGTGCCAGAAGTGCGCTGAAAACCATGTCAACGGATGTTTTGTGAATCAGACACGCAGAATTCTTATTGCCGCAAAGACGCGAATCGATCTGGGATCCGATTTCAATGGTGCAAAGGGTTTGGATCAGCTCTTGAAGGATGCAGAATCCATTGGATCTCTGCCGGCGTCATCAAAGCAGAAAAAAAACGATGCCTGCCCTTATACGGGCAATTCTTCTGAAAAAGCGGATATTCCTGAGTCTTATGCGGAGCTGAGAAAAAAATATGAGGAGTTACTCGAAAAGGACATATTCCGTTCAACGCTCATCGAGGAAATTGTGGAGACGATCCGCTCTGTTTCCGAAGGGAATTTTGAAACGGAAATGCCTGTCCATGAGGATGCGCAACTGGGCCAGATCGCGACCGCCTTCAACCTGATGCTCCGTACCATTAACAAATCCATGAGCCGTCTGGACTGCCTTGTGGCCAAACGCACATCAGAACTGAACCGGTCCCTTAAAAAAGTTGAAGAAGCCAACAGACATATTACGGACAGCATTCAGTATGCCAGAATGATACAACGCTCCCTGCTGCCGAACCCGGAAAACATCAGAACCTTCCTGCCGAACAGTTTTTTTATCTGGATGCCCAAGGATATTGTGGGCGGAGATTTCATATTCACGGATTATGTCCAGGGCGGCTTTATCATTGCAGTGATCGATTGTACGGGCCACGGCGTTCCGGGGGCCTTTATGACCCTGATTGCCACTTTTGGTATGAGAAAAATTATAAAAGATGAGGGATGGAACGATCCGGCACAGATCCTGAAACGGCTCAGTTTCATTGTTAAAACGACGCTTCATCAGGATACCGACTACGCGCTTTCCGATGACGGACTGGACGCTTCGGTCTGTTTTGTCAGTGGTCAGTCGTCGGTTGTCAGTGGTCAGTCGTCGGTTGTCAGTGGTCAGTCGTCAGTTGCAACCATGGACAACCGACAACTGACAACGGACAACGGACAACTGACCACTGACAACCGACAACTGACCTTTGCCGGAGCAAGACTGCCGCTGATTTATGTCTGCAATGACAAACTGACGATCATCAAGGGCGATAAAAAGAGCGTGGGGTATAAAAGGTCCGATTTGAAATTCAATTTCACCAACCATACGATCCATCTCAAAAAAGAAATGTCCTTTTATATGTTCACCGATGGTTTTGCAGATCAGTTGGGTGGAAAAAGGGACCGCCGATTCGGTACCCGGCGATTGGAACGGTTGCTGAAGGAAAATTACAGAAAGCCTGTTGAAAAGCAGCAGGATATACTCCTTCAGGCTTTTAATGATCACAAAGGCGAAAATGAAAGACAGGATGATGTAACAATGATAGGATTTAAGATTTGAGTATCGGTTTCAAAAAATATCCGGAAGCTGAAAAAAAGTCTTGCATCCGGATATGAAAAGGATTATTTGTTCTGTTACAGAAGAGATGGTACCCAACTTGTAAATTCATCCCTCGGCTCGGATGGCTGAATCCGAGACGGCTCCATCCCCTCTTGTTCGGCTCGGATTGCCAAATCCGAGCCGCTCGGATTTGGCACTCCGGCTGGAGCGAAGGGACGAGTTTGCAGATTCATCCCCTTATTAGGCTCGGATTGCCAAATCCGGATTTGGCACCCTGGCTGGAGCGAAGGAACGAGTTCGTAGATTCATCCCCTTGCTCGGCTCGGACTGCCAAATCCGGATTTGGCACCCTGGCTGGAGCGAAGGAACGAGTTCGTAGATTCATCCCCTTGCTCGGCTCGGATTGCCAAACCCGAGCCGCTCGGATTTGGCACCCTGGCTGGAGCGAAGGAACGAGTTCGTAGATTCATCCCCTTGCTCGGCTCGGATTGCCAAACCCGAGCCGCTCGGATTTGGCACTTCGGTATACAGAAAGTTCGCGAGACCTGTCATTCCGGTTTTTTGGCCTGCTGTCAAAAAACTTTTAGGTCTACTGATAATACAGTATAGAGTATGGAGGTTATTCCAAACTTCTGAAGTTTTGCAAACTTGGGGTTAAAAAAACGGATTATAACATCTTTCGGGGAGCTTGCTTCGGCAAGGATCCGCCCTGTCATTCCGGGTAAGAATCGGCAGGATTCTTATCATTTCTGACCCGGAATCCACCGCCTCCCCAAAAGGCGTTATAATCAGAAAAAAAATTATGATACAAACTTGGACAATTCAGAATTTTAAGTCGGTTTCGGATAAAACAACTTTAAGCATGAAACCCTTAACCATATTTGCAGGCGCGAACAGTTCCGGCAAGAGTACGCTTATTCAAAGCATTCTGTTGGTTGCACAAACTTTGCAAACGACTGTTGGTTCGCGATCTGTGGTGTTGAATGGACATATTTTAAAGCTCGGTTCCTTTGATGATATTGTTTTCAATCATCAAAGCGATCAGACTGTGCTTATCGGTTTTGGTTTAACCCCGATCATTGAGCCTCCACCTGTCATTCCGGGCGGCACTGAAAAAATGGGACATTTTTTCAGTGCCGACCCGGAATCCACCGTCGCCAGGTCAGAAATGTCCGCCTCTCAGTTCTGATCTAGGCCGTCTAAATCAGCCAATTTCCCTGCCCGCTTTTTGGCCCCTGATATTCAGGCTGACTCCTGTTAAAACAGGCATTGCGGTCAAATTTTTCAGGGGCCGGAAACCGGGCAAAAAATCATGGCTAAAAACGGCATTTTTAGACGGCCTAGTTCTGATCGGAATGACACGGATGGGATAGATGGGACACACCCGTTATAATCAGAAAAAAAAATTATGATACAAACTTGGACAATTCAAAATTTTAAGTCGGTTTCGGATAAAACAACTTTAAGCATGAAACCCTTAACCATATTTGCAGGCGCGAACAGTTCCGGCAAGAGTACGCTTATTCAAAGCATTCTATTGGTTGCACAAACTTTGCAAACGACTGTTGGTTCGCGGTCTGTGGTGTTGAACGGTCATATTTTGAGGCTCGGTTCCTTTGATGATATTGTTTTCAATCATCAAAGCGATCAGACTGTGCTTATCGGTTTTGGTTTAACCCCGATCATTGAAGATGGTCTTGAGATAAGGTATCTTCGGGAAGAAAGAGAAAATACAGAGAATGCTTTAAGAAAAAAAGAAAAAACAGGGATTATTTTGAGGGAAAAAGAAAAAATAGTTCCAGATATCATTGGATGTGATTTTGCTTTTTCATCAAAATATTCGAGTGAAAAAAAAGATATCCGACAGTCACAACCTGTTTTGGAAGAATCGAATATTAGTTTTGAGAAGGAAGAATCTAAGGCAATTTTTTCTGCCCAAAAAATTCATGGAAGTATAAACAAGAAGCTTGAAAAATTTTATTTAAAAGACAATCGTCTTCGAAAAGCAGAAATGAATTCTCTGCAATATGAAATTACAGCAGCAAGAAGATATTCTGTACGGTCTGAAAGTCAGAAATTAAATGATAAAACTGTCAAAGTCAATGTGAATAAAGGAATAGCCGGCGCTTCATTCTCTCATTTCCTGCCTAAAGCGATTGTTGAGATATATCAAGAATTTGTAGGTGAGGAAGGACAGATTGGCAGTTTGTTAGAAAGTATATCCCCGGATTTGAGTGATTTTGAAGCTATATCTGTGAAAAAATCTTCACTTAGTTTTACTCCTCTCCCAAACATAGTAAATTTTGCAGTAGAAAATATTCAGAGTTATTTTACCGAACATTTGAAATACCTGGGTCCGTTACGCGAGGAACCCAAGCCGATATACCCGCTTTCAGGCACAATGGATTCAAAAGATGTCGGGATCAGAGGGGAGCATACCGCTTCGGTTTTAAATATTCACAGCAACACAAGAATCGAGTATATTCCGAGCGAACACTTTGCAGCAGACGAGCCGAATCCCTGCTCCAAATCTTCAACACTTTCAGATGCGGTTTTGGACTGGCTGGATTATATGGGGGTCAGTAATGTAAAGACCGCCAATATTGGTAATATAGGGGTTGAACTGAAGGTCTCATTGGACAATGCGTTTTGGCATAACCTTGTTCATGTCGGAATTGGTGTGAGCCAGGTTTTGCCAATTGTCGTTTCAGCATTATTGGCTGAAAAAGGAACCACGCTGATTTTTGAGCAGCCTGAACTTCATCTGCACCCCCGGGTTCAGACAAGGCTGGCAGATTTTTTCTTATCTATGACCATTCTGAAAAAGCAGTGTGTTGTGGAGACGCACAGCGAATATCTAATCAACCGTTTACGTTATCGTTCCGTCATGGCCGAAGGCACTCGGGTGTCAGATGAGGTTGTCATATTTTTTGTTGAGAGAAAAGACGGACGGTCCGCATACCGAGAGATTAAGATCAATAAATTCGGAGTAAAAAGCGACTGGCCCAAGGGCTTCTTCGACGAAAATGAGGAAAACGCTTCAAAGTTAATAAAGGCAGCCATGGAAAAGAGAAAGAGAGAATCTGGAAAACGAAATGCCTGATCTGTATATAGATTCATTTAAACTCGCTTGCCCTAAAGGAGAAGATGGGCTTGAAGTTTTTAAAACTTACATTGAGAATATCATCTCAATGAGAGATTTGCTGAATGTAAGCTGGCTTGGAATATATATTTCCGCAAAGCTGCCTGATGTTCTGGCGGAGACAGACAGCTATCCTCCGTGGAAAGATGTAAGAAAGGCAATTGACTATTTACAATTTCAAGATATAGACCCATCTGATATTTTCTATGTTATTGATCAACTACTTGAAGGTGTCACTGTCATTGAGGATAGATTTGGAATTGATGATATACTCATAGACAATTATCAATCTGTTCCTTCTTACCATTATGCAGAGAGATTGCCGCCTTTTATTGAGAATTATCAGGATTTCGCCAGTAAAATCTGCTTCTGCTGTCATCTAAATGATCTTCAGAGCAGTGACCCATATTTTTTAACCGATAATCTCAGAGATGAAGATAAGAACATCTGTGTAAAGAGCGAAATACTTGATTGCGATTTTGTTGATTCTCCTTGCTGTGTTGAATTTCCCATAATAGTCAAAGGAACTTTTTCGGCAGCTAACAATATTGATGACTTTCGCTTGCGAATCGATCCGATAACGATATGGAGACATGCTGAAGATGATGAAAGTTACAGAGCCGCTATTGACATTTATATTCATCAAAAAGCTGATAAGCAAGGCATTGAGGAGGAAAACAGAATTTCTGTTTCATGGTCATTTGGATCAAAGTTTATAAACAGTTTAAAAAGGTTAAAATTTTTGAACAAAGATGAAGAGATTGATAAGTTACTCAGAGCGTTAGCAGAGGTAATTTTAAACGAAAATCTTCAATCAACACATCATTTGAGGGTTGGAAAAGGAGGAGATGATCCTCAGAGGATACGAGAACAAGATAACGCAAAAGCTTGGAGACGAGACATTGATCGCAAATTCCATTTGCATTACTGGCAGACATCTGATGAAATAGAGTTTGCTTGGGCTTCTTATCCCCATGACGATTTTTATATTCCTGAATGACAACTGGTCACGGAACAAGTCTGAAATTTTAACAAGAGAGGTTTCATTATGATATCACAACTCGCAGCTTATGCCATTCTCTTCACTTTTGGCGCAACAATGTTCACAACCAGCACAGTAAGCCGACGTTCCAAGGGCCTTGAATTGTTCCTGGTGGCCGAACGGTCGGTGGGGACATGGACCGGCGCCATGAGCGTCGCGTCCACCTGGATCTGGGCACCGGCCCTTTTCCTGGCAGCCCAGAAGGCGTATCAGCAGGGACTGCCCGGTCTGATGTGGTTTACCGTGCCGAACGTGGGGTGCTTGGTGCTGTTCGCGTTTCTGGCCCCCCGGATCCGCGAAGTGTTTCCGAAAGGATATACGCTCCCGCAGTATATCGCTTCACGGTTCGACGCCAAAACCCATATCATTTATCTTTTTTCATTTCTCTCTCTTCAGGTTTGCTCCATGGCGGTTCAACTGATTGCCGGCGCCGCGCTGTTAAACGCCATGAGCGGCATTCCTTATCATACGGGAGTGATTGTTCTGGCCGTGATGTTCACCTCCTACTCACTCATTGACGGTCTGCGCTCCTCGATCCGCACCGATCTGTTGCAGATGATCATCATCGGGGGCGGAATGGCTGTGCTTGTGCCGCTGGCAGTGAGTGAAGGTGGCGGTATGGCCGCGATTCAGGCCGGCTTCAGCGGTTTTAACGGTGAATACGGGAATCTTTTTGATCCTTATGTGGCGTACTCCTTCGGCATCACCGTTACCATCGGCCTGATGAGCGGGCCGGTGGGGGATCAGCAGCACTGGCAGAGGGCCTTTGCGTTTCAAAAGGGGAAAGCATTCAGAGGGTATCTGCTCGGCGCACTGATCTTTGCCGCTGTTCCCCTGACCATGAGCCTCCTCGGATTCATGGCTGCCGGCAATCCTGACGCGGCCCCGGGGGTTTATGCGGGCAATCTTTCCGCTCAACAGGTCGGCCCCGAAGTGATCCGGACGCTGCTCCCTGAGTGGGGAATGATCGTATTTATGATAATGATTCTCGGCGGACTCGCATCCACCGGGGACTCGGCCCTTTGCGCCGGCGGCTCCCTTGTCACCGTTGACATCTTTCGGAGATACATCCGGCCCGAGGCTTCGGATGCGGTCATGCTTAGGGCGGCACGAATATCAGTTCTCGGAATCTCGCTGATTGCCGTGGGAATATCGCTCATACCGGGAATCACGATACTGAGCCTGTTCCTTTTTTACGGAACCCTCCGCTCCTCAACATTAATGCCGACGCTTTTTATTCTGTTTCGGAAAAATGTGCCGGCCTGGGGTGTGTTCTGGGGGGTTGCGTCGGCCATTGCTTTTGGGCTGCCGGTCTATCTTTTTGGCGCGCTGACCGGGAACACGGATCTCAAGGTGGGGGCTAATATGGGGATTGTTCTGATTTCATTGGCATTGCCTGTTATTGCGGCTTTAACATGCGGAGAGAACAAAGCGAAGTGTGCAAAAACAGAGTGAATGGAAGCGTAAATATTCGGTGCCCCAGTCGGTTTCAATCCCGCAGGATGACTGAAAATAACCCGGCAATTCATTGCCGGAAATTTTGATAAGTGGAAAATAATGACAAACGAAGAACTGAAAAAACTGGAAGATGATCTTTGGGATGCTGCGAATACACTGAGAGCAAATTCAGGTTTAAAATCATCCGAATACGCGACCCCGGTTCTGGGCCTGATATTTCTGAAATTTGCTTCTGACAAATTCAATAAGGCAGAGCCTGAAATTAAGAAAGAAATTCGAGCACAGAAGAAATCAAGAAAAAGGCGCACGGATTCTGAGATAGCGCTTGAAAAATGCGGGTTTTATTTGCCTGAATCTGCGAAATACGACTATCTGGTCAATTTGTCAGGGGAGGAAGATATTCATAAGGCTTTAAAGAAAGCCATGGAAACCATCGGGGAGCATAAAAAAGAACTGAAAGGGATTTTGCCGCAGGATGAATACGACAAGCTTGATAAAGAGACATTGTCGGGACTGTTGAAAAAATTTTCAAATATTCCGAAGGATGCAAGCGGTGATGTTTTCGGCAAGATTTATGAATATTTTCTGGGGAAATTTGCAAAGTCCGAAGGTCAGAAAGGGGGCGAGTTTTTCACGCCGACCTCTGTTGTCAGACTGATGGTTGAAGTTATTGAGCCATATAAGGGAACAATCTATGATCCTGCCTGCGGTTCCGGAGGAATGTTTGTCCAAAGTGCGAAATTTGTTGAAAGACGTAAAAAGGAGTTGGAAGGCAAATCAGGGAACAGTTTGAAAGACCTCTTTGTTTATGGTCAGGAAAAGACGCTTGAAACCGTAAAACTTGCCAAAATGAACATTGCTGTAAACGGCCTTCGGGGTAAGATTAAGACTTCAAACACATACCGGCAAAGTGCCAAAGATGTTTTTGAACGTAAAAGCGATGACAAATTTGATTATGTGATGGCGAATCCCCCGTTTAATGTCAAGGATGTGCCTAAAGAGACGGTAGAGAATGATAAGCGGTTTAATACTTACGGGTTGCCCGCATCAAAAACCCAAAAAAGCGACGAGGACGAGGAGAATAACAAGAAATCAAAAACCAAAAAAAGCGGCGGGAAGACTAACAAAAAATCAAAAACCAAAAAAAGCGGGAAGCCTAAAAAGAATACCATCCCCAATGCCAACTATCTTTGGATTAATCTTTTTGCCACGTCGCTGAATAAGAAAGGTCGTGCGGCGTTGGTCATGGCGAACTCGGCCTCAGATGCCAGGCACTCGGAATATGATATTCGCAAGAAGCTGATCGATGAGGGCATTGTGGATGTTATGATTTCTCTGTCTTCCAATATATTTTATACGGTGACGCTGCCTGCGACCCTCTGGTTTTTTGACAAGAATAAAAAGCAGAAAGACAAGGTTCTGTTCATTGATGCCCGGGATATTTATCAGCAGGTTGACCGGGCGCACCGTGAATTTACTGAGGAGCAGATCCGGAATGTGGCCACTATTGTCCGTCTGTACCGGGGAGAAGACAAACGCCTGACTGAATTGGTTCACGATTATTTTGAGCAGAGTAATGAGTGGGCAGTAAAATGTAATACGCAGATTCGGGAAGCGGATAAGGCATTTGCTGAGTTGATCAACGGGGTTGTTTCCTGGCATAAGAGCGTAAAAGGGAAATTTGACAAAAAGCGCAGGGAAAAAGCCAAAGCATACGGGTTTGAAGAGAAGTTTTCCGAGGTTAAAAGCGTTGTTTCAAAATCACAAAGAACGGTGAAATCCAGTGAGAAAGCGTTCAAAACAACGGTTAAGGCGTATAAGGCGTATAGTAAAAAACTCAATAATGACAAGGTGACAGCAGCCAATGTCTTGCAGCATAAGTTTTGTAGTGCCTTTTCCAAGCATATTGAGCATTTTAAGGGCATTGCCGACCAATATGAAGCCGATTTGAAGGGTGTCGAGGATATTGTCAGGTTTGCGGAAAAGAACCTGAAGCTGAAGGGGGAAAAGGATTGGAATAAAAATAAAATAAGTCTGAAGCTGAAAGATGCGGGTGAACAAGTTGACAAACTTTTGGAATATGTGCAAAAGCAGAATTACTTTTATGAGCAGGTCCAATGGCTACAGGCACGTTTCCCGAAAGCAAGGTATAATGACGTAACCGGGCTGTGCAAGCTTGCGGATAAGGCGGAAATTGAGGAGCAGGATTATTCTTTGAATCCGGGGCGATATGTGGGAATTGATATCGAAAAAGATGATATGAGCGAGGGTGAGTTTAGAGATGAAATAAAGTCCCTGAATAATGAATTGATAAATCTAAATAAAAGGGCTTTAGAACTTGAGAAAATTATCAGCAAAAACATCAAGGCCGCTTTATGAATAGTAACAGATATAAAAAAACATTATTTGGCTTTATTCCAAATGATTGGAAATTGGTCAAACTTTCAAAAATCTGTAATAATGACGGAGGGATACAAACCGGTCCTTTTGGTTCTCAATTACATCAGGAAGACTATGTGGATAATGGAACACCTATTATCACAGTTGAACATTTGGGAGATAATGAAATTATACATAAAAACTTGCCGGGTGTTTCAGATGAGGATAAGAAAAGGCTGAAAAAATTCATTTTGGAAACCGGAGATATTGTATTTAGCAGAGTTGGCTCTGTTGACAGAAGTTCAATCGTAAGGGAAAACGAAAATGGTTGGTTATTTTCCGGTCGCTGCTTGAGAGTCAGAGGTAATAAAGAAACAATTGACCCATATTATCTTTCTCATTTTTTTGGGCTTCAAACCTTTAAAAGTTATGTCAGAAATAATGCGGTAGGGGCTACAATGCCTTCTCTGAATACTAGTATAATGAGTAATCTTCTTATAATTCTTCCTCCGATCCTCATCCAACAAAAAATCGCCTCAGTCCTGTCTGCTTATGATGATTTAATCGAAAACAACAACCGGCGCATTGCCATATTGGAGCAGATGGCGCAAAGCATTTACAAAGAGTGGTTTGTAAGAATGCGGTTTCCCGGTTATCAGAATGCGGAGTTTGCTGACGGGTTGCCCAAAGGATGGATAAAGCAAAAAGTCGGAGATACGTTTGAAATAACGGGCGGTGGTACTCCTTCAAAAGAGAAAAATGAATATTGGAAAAATGGAGATATTGATTGGTACACTCCTACAGATATTACCTCTAATGGATTATTTCTGACCTCATCAAAATTGAAAATTAATGATCTGGGGTTAGCTCGAAGTTCAGCAAAGTTATTTCCGCCATATAGTATAATGATGACAAGCCGAGCCACTATTGGAGAAATCGGAATCAATACGAAAGAAGCTTGTACGAATCAGGGATTTATTACCTGTTTACCCAATGAACGAATCTCATATTTGTATATCTATTTTTGGATTAAATATCATAAGAAACTAATTATTCTTCTTTCAAGTGGCGCAACATTTGCTGAAATGACGAAAAGTGTTTTTAAAAAAATGGATATTCTTGTACCTTCACAAGAAGCGACGGACGAATTTTTTAACATCACCGATCCAATGTTTAAGCAGATTGAAGCCTTAATTAAGAAAAATATTAACCTTAAAAAAACACGGGACTTACTCTTACCCCGCCTCATCACCGCCAAACTATCCGTGGACAACATCAACCCGGAATCAGAGGAGTCATAAACCCATGCGAAATTACATCTCCGAAGACGACATTGAAAAAGCCGCCATAGAACTTTTCAAAACCCGGCTTGGATACGACCATACAGACTGCTTTCACACCGACAACTCCGGCAGAGGATCAGAAAAAGAGGTGGTGTTCAAGCCCCGCCTGAAAACCGCCTTGGAAAATCTCAATCCCCATCTCCCCAAATCCGCCATCAGAGACGCCGTCGGAAAACTCTCCAAAAGCCGACAATCTTTAAGCTCCGTCCTTGCCAACAAAGACATCTCCGGACGCATCAAAGATGGCGTAAGAGTCAAAGTACAGAATAAAAGCGGAAAAAAAGTCACGGAAACCGTCAAAATCATTAATTTTAACAAACCAGAGAAAAATGATTTCCTGCTCGTTTCCCAACTGTGGATCCAGGGAAGTATCCGTAAACGAAGACCTGATCTGATTATTTATATCAACGGCCTGCCCCTGGTATTTATCGAACTGAAAAACTCCGACATCCCTCTGAAAACGGCTTACGACGACAATCTGACCGATTACAAAAGAGACATCCCGCATCTGTTCCATTACAATGCATTTGCCATACTCTCCAACGGCATGGAAACCAGAGTCGGCAGTTTCAATGCCGAATGGGAGCATTTCGGTCAATGGCTGAAAATCGAAGATGAAAAAGAAAACATTGACAGAAAAAAAATTGAGGATGAAAAGATCAGCCTTGAATATGCCCTGCTGGGCCTGTGTGAGAAAAAACGCCTCCTGGACTACATTGAAAACTTCATCTTCCATTATCAGGACACCGTCAAAATTGTTGCCAAAAATCACCAATTCTTAGGCGTCAATAACGCCATCAGCGCATTTAAAAAGCGAAAAGGCAAACGCGGAAAATTAGGCGTCTTCTGGCATACCCAGGGAAGCGGAAAAAGTTTTTCAATGATCATGTTCACCCGGAAAATATTCAGAAAATTTCAGGGAAATTACACCTTTCTCATCATAACGGACCGGGAAGATTTGGACGATCAGATTTATCGCAACTTCCTTTATACAGGCGCGGTCAGCGCATCAGAAAAAGCCAGACCAAACAGCGGCGCACACCTGAGAGAGATGCTGGGCGAAAACAGACGATACATATTTACCCTTATCCAGAAATTTCACTATCCCAAAGGCAAAAAATACCCCCTGTTGTCAGACCGCTCCGACATCATTGTGATTGTGGATGAAGCCCACCGGACACAATACAAAGACCTTGCTGAAAACATGCGAAAGGGCCTGCCCAATGCCCAATACATGGCATTTACAGCCACGCCCCTGCTCGGCAAAAGAAGACTCACAAACGAGTGGTTCGGCGATTATGTCAGCGAATACAACTTCAAGCAGTCCTGTGAAGACGGGTCCACCGTTCCCCTCTTTTATGAGAAACGGGTTCCGGAAGTCCAGATCATCAATGAGGAGCTGAACGAAGAATTTACCCAACTTGTAGAAAATGAAAACCTTACGGAAAAGCAGCAAGCAAGGCTGGAAAACAAATTTGCCACGGAACTCGAAGTCATCAAAAGGGAAGACCGGTTAAGAACCGTTGCCAAAGATATTGTCTATCACTTTCCGAGAAGGGGGTACAGAGGAAAAGGCATGGTCGTTTCCGTAGACAAGTTCACTGCGGTGAAAATGTACGATAATGTCCAGCAATACTGGAAAACTGAAATCAGAAATCTGAACAAAGAGATTCAGAACGCGGCCGACCCGGATAAAAAAGCGGAATTGAAACGCATCAGGGATTACATGAAACGTATAGATATGGCGGTTGTCATCAGCTATGAACAAGATGAAACGGAAAAGTTTGAGAAAGAAGGCCTGGGTATAAAGCGACATCGAAAGCGGTTAAACGAAGTGGATGAAAACGGACACGATATTGAATACAAATTCAAAGACCCTGACGATCCCCTTCAACTGGTGTTTCTGTGCGCCATGTGGCTGACCGGTTTTGACGCGCCGACGGTCTCCACCCTTTACATTGACAAACCCTTGAAAAATCATACGCTGATGCAGGCCATCGCCAGAGCCATCCGTGTTGCCGCGGAAAAGACAAGCGGCTTAATCATTGACTATTACGGCGTATTCAGAAATCTCAGAAAAGCCTTCACCGATTACACCATTGAAAGCAAGAGGGCAAAAAACCGTAAGGACAGAGAAGGTGAAACGCCGATACAGGATAAGCAAAAGCTGTATGATCTGTTAGATGAAGCCATCCGTCAGGGCATCGCCTTTTGTCGTTCTCTGAACATTGATCTGGAAGATATCCTTTACGCAAGGGATACGTTTCAAAATTTAACTTATTTCCAGGAATTTGCAAATATCATATTGGCAAAAGATGAGAATAAAAAGCAGTTTGCCGTATATGAAAACACAATTACCGCACTGTATAACACATGTAAACCCGAAATCCTGAGTGACGCCAAAGAAAGACCCATGGTTCAGGTGTTTCAGTACCTGAGAAAAGTCGTAAACAGAGAAATCGGCGACGGCATGGATTTGGCGGCACAACACATGTCCCAACTGTTGGATGAATCCGTCATAGTTGCTGAAGAGCAGCCTGCTTACGAAACCTTTGAAATCAGAACAGGGGATAAAATAGACCTCAACAAACTCGATTTTAAGAGAATACGGAAAAGTTTCAAACAGACCGACTATAAACATATTGAGATAACAGACCTTCGCTTATTTATTGAAAAGAAACTGAAGCAGATGCTCGCCCGAAACGTCAACCGCATAAGCTTTATACAACGGTTTCAAAGAATTATTGATGAATATAATGCAGGCAGCCTGAACGTGGAAAATTATTTTGAAGAATTAATGAAATTCTCGGAAGATATGAGGCAAGAAGATGAACGCCACAGGAAAGAGAAACTGACCCAGGAAGAGCTTGAAATATTTGACCTGCTTTGCAAAGAAAACCTTTCCCGGAAGGAAAAGCAGCGCGTAAAGCTTGCCGCCAAAACATTATTGGCCAAGCTTCAGGATGAAGAAGAGATATTCTTCACCATAGACTGGCATAAAGACACCCAAACCCGACTGATCGTTAAAAACGTGATGATGGATGTTTTAGATGATACTCTGCCTGAAAGCTATGACAGAAAAACATACGATGAAAAGTGTGATGCGATTTTCAATCACTTTTTCGACATCGCCGAATCCGGGAGAAATTTTGCAGCAGCATAAGGTATAAAATGACTCAGAGTTGTCAGGATCAGAGTAACTGTCACTGTCTAAAAAGAGTCCAAAAAAAACGGTTGACTTTATGGAACTTCAGACATATAATCAATAAAATGATTGAGGAAACGGCAAAATATCCCGGAAAATGACAGATAAAGATACCGAGCAACGGGAGTGAATGACAGATGGCTATAAAGGAGAAGAAACCATGAAATGCCCGCAATGTATGAATAATCAGAAATATAAGGAAGGCATGGTATGCAAATCATGCAAATATCGCTTTGCCCTGAATCCGAAAAAATCACCCCATATCAAAGATATGGCTTTCAAAAATGCCATTGATCGGGTTTCAGGAAACGGTCTGTATTATTTCACATATAACCAGCTTTTTGCCCAGATTTATCGGTTGGTGAGGAATACGGAATCTGATCTTTTCAGCTCTCTAATGCTTTCAGTCTGTTTCTTCGTTTTTATCGGGATGATTTTGATGGTTTTTTTATTTGAATTTGTAAAGTTGACGCCTGATCTCGTATCGGGGGCTCTCATTCTGTATGCCGTTTTGGTAATTTCGGGAATTGTCTGGTGTGTCAGGCGTCCGTTTAAAATCTCTTATTCGCCTGTGTCTGAAGCGATATCAACCTATCTGAGTCTTCATCCCACATTAACCTATCTGAGTCTTCCTCCCACAGGCGGTCTCATAGAAGGGCGGGTGTTCCAAAAAACGGAGTCAGACCCGCCTGACGAAGAGATTTTTCAATATGCCCCGGAGCGAATTCTGATTGTGGAGCGGAATGATATTGCGGATATGCTGATTCTGAACCGCTTTCCCCTCGAACACAAGACACTGGTGGTCAGCGAGCAGAAATATCCCCATCATGCGTTCAGGGCCTGTCAGCGATTTTTTTTGCTGCATCCGGAGATCCCCGTGATTCTGATACATGACGCTTCCGAAAAAGGGCTTCGCATGGAAGAGAGACTGCTCAGTGACAGGTTCTGGAATCTCAGGGGAAAAAATGTTCAGGATACGGGCCTGTTTCCCATGGATACGGAGCGACTCAGGAAACCGATGTGGCTGCCAGAGGACGAAAACGGAAAAATCCTGTGCGCCAGGAAAACAGCGGATGAAAATATCTCACAAGGCTACAGAATGCCTGTTGACATCGCCTCTCCAAGAGCCATGATGGGAGCGGTCTCTCTTGCCGCGGCGAGCGGTCTGGCACTGCTGAGTGAGGAGTTTCTTGCCGAACAGCAGCGTGACGCCTCATCGGGCACCGTTTTCGGAGGAGGGTTCGGTTAAAGCGATCCTGGCTGAGTTTGCAGAGGAATTCTGATGAAATTCTCATCGCATGATAAGCTGCCAGCCTGTCATTCCCGCGAAAGCGGGAATCCGACGAATGAGAATGGATTCCTGCTTTCGCGGGAATGACAGGCGGTGCAGGAATGACAGATAGTTAAGAAGGAGAAGAAGCCATGAAATGCCCTCAATGTATGAATAATCAGAGATATATGGACGGCATGATATGCCGTTCATGCGGATATCACTTTGCCCTGAATCCGAAAAAAACACCCTACATCACAGATATGGCTCTTAAAAACGTCATAGATCGGGTTTCAGGAAACGGTCAGTATCATTTCACATATATCCAGCTCTTTGCCCAGATTTATCGGGTGATAAAGAAAAAACGGAAACTACATGGATATCAAATCGGGTGTTTGATTTTTCTTCTTTATTTTTTATTTCCCGGAGGCTTTGTAATTGCCGTTCTACAAATCTCCGAGGCCCCTTTTGCAAGGGGGCTTTTCGTTCTGTATGCCGTTTTGGGAATTTCGGGACTTGTCTGGTTTGCCAGACATCCGCTTAAAGTCCCTTATTCATCTGTGTCCGAAACGATCTCAACCTATCGGAAGCTTCATCCCACAGACCGCCTTGTGGAAGGCCGGGCATTCCGAAAGCCGAGTTCTGAATCTTTTGATGAGGAGATTTTTCAATATGCTCCGGATCGGATTCTGATTGTGGAGCATATTGATATCGCGGATATGCTGATTCTGAACCGCTTTCATCTTGAGAACAAAACGCTGGTGGTCAGCGGGCATAAATATCCCGAACATGCGTTCAGAGCCTGTCAGCAATTTCTTTCACAGCATCCAGATATCCCGGTGATGCTGATACATGACGCTTCCGAAAAAGGACTTCGTATGAAAAAGAGACTGCTCAGTGACAAATTCTGGAATCTCAGAGGGAAAAATGTTCGGGACCTGGGGCTGTTTCCCCGGGATGCGGATCGCCTCAGGAGACCGATGTGGCTGCCAAGGGCCGCCAGCGTCCATAGGAAAATCCTATGCGCCAGAAAAACAGCGGATGAAAATATCTCACAAGGCTACAGAATGCCTGTTGACATCGCCTCTCCAAGAGCCATGATGGGAGCGGTCTCTCTTGCCGCGGCGAGCGGTCTGGCACTGCTGAGTGAGGAGCTTCTCGCCGAACAGCAGCGTGACGCATCATCAGGCAGCTTTTTCGGAGGAGGGTTCGGTTAAAATGAGTTGAAAAAGGTAAAGGAGAAAAAACTATGAAATGCCCCATATGTATGAATAATCAGAGATATAAGGAAGGCATGATATGCCGTGAATGCGAATATCAATTTGCCCTGAATCCGAAAGAACCACCCCACATTTCAGACATGGCTTTTAAAAACGCCGTAGATCGGGCTTCGAGAGATGGTCGGTATTATTTCACATATAACCAGCTCTTTGCACAAATCTATCGGATAATAAAAAAAAAGCAGCGGGAAGATAAAACCGGATGTCTGATTTTTTTTGTTGTTTTCATCGGCTTATTCGGATTTTCCGTTCTGCACACCTTCAGCCCCTCTTTTTCATGGGGAGTTCTCGTTCTGTATGCCATTATGGGAATATTGGGAATCGTCCGGAATGCCAGAGGCCCGGTTACGATTCTTTGTTCATCTGTGTCCCGAACAATATCGACCTATCGGGATGTTCACTCCACAGACCACCTTGTGGAAAGCCGGATGTTCCAAGAGCCGAGTCCCGAAGCTTTTGAGGAGTTTTTTCAATATGCCCCGGATCGGATTCTGATTGTGGAGCGGGATGATATTGCGGATATGCTGATTCTGAACCGCTTTCATCTTGAGAACAAGACGCTGGTGGTCAGCAGGCACAAATATCCCGAACATGCGTTCAAAGCCTGTCAGCAATTTCTTTCACAGCATCCGGACATTCCGGTGATGCTGATACATGACGCTTCCGAAAAAGGGCTTCGTATGAAAAAGAGAATCCTCACTGACAAATCATGGAATCTCAGAGAGAAAAATGTTCAGGACCTGGGGCTGTTTCCCCGGGATGTGAAGCGTCTCAGGATACCGATGTGGCTGCCAAAGGGCGTTAGCGTTTATGGGGAAATCTTATGCTCCAGAAAAGCAGCAGATGAAAACATCTCACATGGTTACAGAATGCCTGTTGATGCCGCCCCTCCCGCAGCGATGATGGGATCAGTATCCTTTGCTCTCGTGAGCGGCCTGGCATTGCTGAGTGAGGAATTTCTCAATGAACAGCAGCGTAGAACCTCAGTGCGCGTCGATTTCGGAGAAGGATTTGGCTGATTACCCGTAAACGTGAACTTGAACTAAACTTAAACCTAAACTTGAATGTGAACATTCCTGATTCTAACGCTTTTTGTGGTCCCCGGAAATGACAACGGATCAGAGGATGAAACGGATATCATCCCCGGTCCGCTGTCGTATTTCCGGCCTGTGCCGGGCCGGGAAAATCCGTTTCATCCTCCGATCCGTTGTCATTTTTCCCGGGACCACAAAAAGCGTTAGAATCAAGTTTATTTATTTAAATGAGGAACGATAATGGCTGAATTCAACATCAGACGACTGATCTCAGGCGGCCTGATTACCAATTATTTCTGCACATCCCGATGCAGACACTGCCTTTACAGGTGCGGCCCGCGCTGGCCTAAAAAATATATGAACCCTGAAACCGGGGAAAAGAGTCTCAGGCTTATCCGGAAGCTGGGATGCCGGTCTGTTCACATCGGCGGGGGAGAACCCATGCTCAGACCCGATGAACTGGGACAGATTCTTGACGCGGCTGCCCGCGCCGGGGTTCATGCTGCGTATGTGGAGACCAATTCATCCTGGTTTCGGGATATGGCGTCCGCCCAGTCTGTTTTGTCCGATTTGCGGGAGAAGGGGCTACAGACCTTTCTAGTCTCCATCAGCCCCTTTCACAATGAGTTTGTCCCGTTTTCCAAAATCAGCGGGGTGATGGAAGCCTGTGAGCGGACAGGGATCAGCATATTCCCCTGGGTCGCCGACTTTATCCCCGACCTGTCAGCATTTGATCCTGACACCGCCCATCCTCTGAAAGACTATGAGGAAAAATTCGGGGAAAATTATCTCCTGCAAATTCTGAAGAGATACTGGATTCATACCGGAGGACGTGCATTAGACACCTTTCGGACGATCCTTCCCAACAAATCCCCGAGGCAGATTCTCGCAGAAAATCGGGGAGGATGCGCTCAGGAGCTTTCTGACACGAGCCATTTTCATATTGATCTCTTCGGGAATTATATTCCCGGACTCTGTTCGGGGCTTTCCATTTCCATTGATGATTTGGGAAAACCCCTCTCCGAAAAAGAATATCCTGTTCTCACCACCCTCTTTCATTCAGGAATAAAGGGAATTCTCGCGCTTGCACAGGAGAATTTCGGATACGCGCCGGCAAGGGAGGGATATATCAATAAATGCGACTTGTGTTCTGAAATTCGGGCATTTTTTGTGGAACAGGGATTCGGGGGAGAATCGGAGTTGAATCCCGGAGCATTTTACAGGTTCTGATACCAAAATTCCTGATTATAATCAGCCAAAATTAAGAAGGATAAAACGATGATGAGAAAAATAAATTGCTGCATAAAACGGTTTGCACTGACATTATTGCTACTGGTCGCCACATCGGCGTTGAGCCTGGCGGAAGTCTCTTTTATTCTGCCATGCAATTATCTGGTGGAGCTGGAAATGAGCGAGCATGAGGGGACGACCGCGATTGAGAGAATTTCGACCGACTTTGCACGGATCGGCTGGAGCAGGGTATATGATATGTGGACAGAGTCATACACAATCTATCGCTACCGGGTCTGGGCAGAATTCGATATTTCCGCATTGGAGGGCGCGGTGGTCAGCGGAGCAGGGTTCCGGGTTTACAATAAGTGGACCTTCGGCAATGAAGCCGACTCCTGGCAGTATAGCTCGATTCAGCCTCGCACCGCTGGCTCAATAGATTTGTCAGCAGAGCATGAAAAGGGAGAGAATCTCTATTCCGGCGGTTTTGAGTGGACGATTAATGTCGATGTATGGACCCCGGAAACCGGCTTTTTTGAGCCGAACTGGGATGAACACAGACGTGGCAACGGTAATTCTCTTACGGATGACCTCCAAGCCCATATTAGTGACCCCGGGAAATCATGGTTTGCCGTGGAATTATTTGATGATGTGCTCAGAAGTGATTCCGAGAGTAACGACCACAGAGCCAAGCTCACCGACATCCTGATGAAGGTGGCTGTTAGCAGTGACGGACGCGGACTTGTCCCGGGAAAGAACCTGGGCCGCGGAGACGAGGACGATGAATCCGTCCCCCTGACAGGCGATTCCATAAACCTTGCCACAGGCAACAAGTACCAGAGAGAAACCGATCTGCTGCTTTCAAGTCCCGGTCTCCCCATGACTTTCGCAAGAGACTATAACAGCCAGCGTGAGAGTGACTCTCCTTTCGGGTACGGTTGGACAGGAACCTTTTCCGAGTCTGTTACCGTCGGTGATAACCGGATGATTCTTCGCCAGGCGGACGGTGCCGAGGTCCATTTTATTGATGACGGTTCAGGAAAATACATCTCGGAGACCGGCCGGGCACGCGTGATCGAGCCTGTCACTGACGGCTGGCACCTGACCGAGCCGAACGACAAGACGCTTGAATTTGACAGCGAAGGGAAGTTGGTTCGGATTACCGAGCGGAACGGTAATACAGAAACTCTCGGTTATGCTGACGGAAAACTGAGTTACGTCGAGGATAACTACGGATGCCGTTTTGACTTCGCTTATAATTCAGAGGGGCGTGTGCAAACGCTGACGACCCCGGTGGGAGCGTTTATCTACACATACGGCGACCAGGGAAATCTGACCGGCGTTACCCGACCGGATCAGACCGGAAGAACTTACCGGTATGAGGATTCCCATGATCCCCATAATCTGACTCAAATTGTTGAAATCAATAATGAAAAAGAGATATCCGCCGAATTCGGATACGACGATCAGGACAGGGCGGTCACATCCGAAAGTATGGGCGGAATCCGTCGGTTCAGCGTTGTGTATGAAGACGAATTTGTCCGCAAAATAACCGATTCCCTCGGAAGAACATCTGTCTGTGAGATTCAGGGATCACACGGCATCGGCCGGATCGAATCGTGCGCCGGGCCGTGCGGCAGTTGTCCGGGCAGCCCGGGGACCGAATACGATCTCACCAGCAGATTGCAGATTGAGAAGGCAACCGATGCCATGGGGAATGTCACAATCCATACTTATGACGACCTGGGAAACATGCTCACAAAGACGGAAGCAGCAGAGACATCGGAGGAGCGGACGACGACTTATACATATCATCCCGATTTCAGCCAAGTCGCCTCTGTCACCAGAGAGAGCGTATCAAATCCGGGAGAGAAAACAGTTGCTTCTTTCTCTTACGATGACGCCGGCAATTTGGAAGAAATAAAAGAGACCGGTTATTCAGGCACCGATTCTGTCAGCAGAACAACGACACTGACGTATTATGATTCCGGTCAGATAAAGGGCACGGACGGCCCCCGGACAGATGTGAACGACGCTGCCGCTTTTGAGTATTATCCGAATGAGTCGTCCCATGGGAATAACAGAGGGATGCTGAAAAAGATCACCGACCCGCTCGGTCATACAACGCTCTTCAGTGATTATAATGCCTGGGGAAAACCTGAGAAGATCACGGACGCGAACAATGTGGAGACAACTTTTGCTTACACGCCTTCAGGCAGGCTGAGTTCAAGAACCACAGCCGGCTACACCACCGCATTCGAATACGATGACGCAGGGAATCTCACGACAGAGAATCTGCCCGGAGGAGGAAAGACAACTTACGGCTACACAGATGCATATCTCCTTGAAAAAGCAGAGGACAACCTCGGAAATGATATGAAATACATTTATGACAGCGAGGGAAACCGGACCCGTGAAGAGATTCATGACGAGAGCGGCGTTTTGAAGAAATATGCGGATTTCGGATTCGATGATTTCAACCGTCCGAACAAGATCACATACCCGGGCGGTTTTTCCGAAGATGCCGATTATGACGATAACGGCAATCTGACTCAGACCACAGACGCCGGCGGAGAAGTGACAACGCATTACGGGTATGACGCTTTAAACCGACGGGTAAGCGTTTTAGCGAAACCGGCCAATGTCATTACCGGCTTCGGCTATGACAGCCATGATAACCGGATAAGCATGACAGACGCCGAAAGCAATACCACCGCCTCTGCTTATGATGACTTGGGCCGGGCAATTTCCGTGAATTCTCCGGACAGCGGTCTTGTGCTTTACGGATACGATCCCGCGGATAATGTTGTTTCACAGACGGACGGCAACAATATTACCGTAACATATCAGTATGATGCGCTTAACCGCCTGACGGATGTTCAGTTCCCGGATTCCTCTCAGAATATCACTTACGGATATGACGAAGGTGAGAACGGTAAGGGCAGGCTTACTTCCGTGACCGATCCCGCGGGGCAGACCACATACACATACAATGCCCTGGGGCAACTGACGCAGGAGACACGGATCACGGAAGGGAAAACATACATCACGGCGTATGGTTACGACCCGGCAACTGGCGAACTCGGAGGCATGACTTATCCGAGTGGGCTGGCGGTGATGTACCAGAGCGATGATAACGGAAAGGTGACCGCCATATCCGGGGATGGTGAGCCCCTGATAACATCGGTTTCGTATCTCCCCTTCGGACCGGTGACCAATATGACATTCGGCGACAATATTCTGACGACTGCCAGGAAGTATGATGAGAGATACCTGATGACCGGCACTGTATCGGGAACTGTAATGGATTATCAATATACCCGTGATGCCCGGGGAAATGTGGCCTCCGTCAGCGGCGCGATGATACCGAGATTTATCAAAAGGACAACCGGGTATGAGCATGAGGGAAACCGTCTGATTCGCGTCGCCGGCAGGCAGCAGTCTTATGACGGACACGGGAATCTCATCTCCGACGGAATCCGCTCCTTTGAATATGATCAGAACAACCGACTCGTTAAGGTCTCTCAGAACGACGTTACTCTGGGAGCGTATTCTTACGACGGCCGCGGCAGGCGGGTGAAAAAGGTTGCTTCGGGGAAAACCGTCCTTTTCCATTATGATTCCAACGGCAATCTGATCGCCGAGACAGATGAGAACGGCACACCGCTCCGGGATGTTATTTATCTGAACGGAGAACGGGTCTCGATGAAGATTTACGGCGATCAGACCGGGATATATTATTTCCTCAATGACCATATCGGAACGCCGCACAAAATCATCAACGCATCCGGCGAAGTGGTATGGGAAGCCGCATACCACCCCTTCGGAGAAGCCCGGGCCATTACAGAAACCATCACAAACCACTTCCGCTTTCCGGGGCAGTATTTTGATGCGGAGACAGGACTGCATTACGACCGCTTCAGGTATTATGATCCGCAGACGGGGCGGTATCTGATGCCGGATGCTTTTGGCGGCAATCGGTATGGATATGCATCAAATAATCCTGTCCGTCGGATTCATGCTGAGGGGTTGGAAATTAAAGTGCCGACTTTCTTCCACGCTCCTACAGGATTGCCAAATTCGACAGGGTGTGATCCAAAAGTGACGCTTGAGAGTTGCAAAAAATGAAATATGCCCAACAATCATCGGGTCCGACCCCAATCCCGATTTCCAACCCTGATTTTTCCAAAGAGTGTTGGGAAACAAACTTTCATCAGGAGACATCAGCATGAAATCAAAAATTATGTATGTGTATATGTGTATTATACAATGCAATTCTGATTCTGTCAAACATTTTAATATTTTTCTGTCATTGTTTGTCGATTCGGACAATTTGCAAAATTGTCCCACATGTAAAACAATTTTCCAAATTGTTTGTTTGTCGGATGTAAAACAATTTTCCAAATTGTTTGTTTGTCGGATGTAAAACAATTTTCCAAATTGTTTGTTTGGATGTAAAACAATTTTCCAAATTGTTTGTTTGTCGGATGTAAAACAATTTTCCAAATTGTTTGTTTGTCGGATGTAAAACAATTTTCCAAATTGTTTGTCGGATGTAAAACAATTTTCCAAATTGTTTGTTTGTCGGATGTAAAACAATTTTCCAAATTGTTTGTTTGTCGATTCGGACAATTTACAAAATTGTCCCACATGTAAAACAATTTTCCAAATTGTTTGTTTGTCGATTCGGACAATTTACAAAATTGTCCCACATGTAAAACAATTTCCCAAATTGTTTGTCGATTCGGACAATTCGCAAAATTGTCCCACATGTAGGCACCTTTCATTTATCAGTTTACACTTTACCGTGGAGCAATTTTGCAACCTGTTCCAAGCGGCCTGCAAAGCCGTTCCGTAAGTCGGAAAAAGTGTAAACCACTTTCAGCTTCTTAGAAGGATGCCATTTTCGGCATCCTTCATTTATGAGTTTGCACTTTTAAGTTCATAGCTCCGTCTTTAGACCGCCTGAAGGCGGAACTACGAACTTCCTCAAAACTGTCAGGTTAAACAAACAATTTTATCATGCTACCATGTGTACAAAAGCCTGTCAAGTTCAAAATTTATCAGAATTCCGGAGTGAAAACACCGACATTCCCAAAAAATGCAATCCCTGTAGTTTTAAAAGAACTGCCCGACATTCCAAAACCATTCCGGCAAAAGCAAACCCCGATGTGGAAAAAAATCCTTTCTTATGTGCAATCCCTGTAGTACCCGACCAAATAAGTTTTGACGGGTGCGCTTATATATAAAAGCAACCCTCATAATTTATTTGGTCGGGTAGTTTTCTTCTTGACAGTCAGATAAATTTGATGTATAAACCCATTTTTTTCTGATAAAAACAGACTGCTCTGCTGATAGTTTATAAATAATTCAGGCTAAAAAATTGTCCGAGCCGACAAACATTTTTCAAAGCCTGTCTCACAATAAGGAAAGTATATTATGGATAATGATAAAATGTCTGTAATGAAAAAAATTGCACAGGATATCCGGGATTCACAAAAGGATGCACCAATCGATTATAATCAAATGACAGCACCCTGCGGATTACCCTGTTTTGAGTGCTATCTGCATCTGGCAGGCGAGAGCGGGGAATTGCAGACCATGCTCTCAGAAGCATTTGGCATTCCTTTTGAACAGGCACTTTGCAAAGGATGCCGGAATGAAGGCGGAAAATGCGCTCATCTTCCTGTATCATGCACGCTTTATCCCTGCGCTGAAGAAAAGGGCGTCGAATTCTGCTGTGACTGCTCCGAATTTCCATGCGACCGCCTTCATCCATACGCTGACATGGCCAAATTATGGCATAACACCAAAGTTTTCAATTTATGCCTGATAAAGAAAATGGGCTTGGAATCATGGGCGCAAAATAAGGCAAAGAGTGTTTTAGAGGTTTATTCTTTTGAAAACTGGAAACTGTAACACGGATTGTGGATAAGAAAGGATTACGGGTCCTCGGCTCAACGTGGTTCGGTTAGGCATAATCCTTTCTTACCCACAATCCGTGTAGATGATGGACACAACGGACAACAAACAACAAACAACGGACAACAAACAACGGACAACAAACAAACAACAAACAACAAACAACAAACAACGGACAAACAACAACATGCCAGGCAACACATTCGGAACTTCATTCAAAATCACAACTTGGGGCGAATCCCACGGAAAAGGGGTCGGTGTCATCATTGACGGATGTCCGCCCCGGATTCCTCTTGACGAAGCCGTCATCCAACCCATGATGGATCGCAGAAAGCCGGGGGGATCATCAATCGCAAGTACCAGCAGGAAGGAGCCGGACAAGGCCATTATCATGTCCGGCGTCTTTGAGGGCATGACGACTGGCACACCGATTATGATCATGCTGCACAACAAAGATGCGGATTCCGGAGCATACAAACCTTACGCGGACCTTTTCCGTCCCGGACACGGTGACATCACTTATCAGGCCAAATACGGCATACGGGACTGGCGCGGGGGCGGGCGTGCATCCGCTCGCGAGACAGCGGCGCGGGTGGCCGCGGGCGCGGTGGCAAGAGCCATTCTTGACAGAGAGAAGATCAGCGTTTCCGCATACACCACAGAACTCGGAGGGATCAAGGCAAAAAAACGGGATTTGGATACAGTGGATCAAAACATGTTCTGCTGCCCGGATGCGGACGCGGCAGAGGAGATGGTAAGGCGGGTCACAGATGTAAAAAAGAAAGGCGATTCACTGGGGGGAATCGTGGAGATATTGGCCAGAGGCGTTCCCCGCGGATTGGGAGAGCCGGTATTTGACAAGCTTGACGCCGAGCTGGCAAAGGGACTGATGAGCATCGGCGCGGTCAAGGGGGTTGAGATCGGCGCGGGATTTGAAGCTGCTGGCAAGCTGGGATCTGAGAATAACGACCCCATAACTCCGGAAGGCTTCTCCACGAACAACGCCGGCGGCATCCTCGCCGGAATCTCCAACGGAGACGACATCGTCATGCGCGTGGCAGTGAAACCGATCCCTTCCATCGCAATCGAACAAAAGACCATTGACCGACATGGAAATCCGGCGACCATCTCCACAAAAGGCCGCCATGACATCTCGGCCATACCCAGAATCAACGTGGTCTGTGAGGCAATGGTCTGCATTGTTCTCGCGGATCATCTCTTACGGTTGACGGTTGACGGTTGACGGTTGACGGTTGACGGTTGACGGTTGACGGTTGACGGTTGACGGTTGACGGTTGACAGTTGACAGTTGACAGTTGACAGTTGACAGTTGACAGCACAATCGGCAAACGTAAACTGGCAACCGTAAACCGGCAACTGGCAACCGTAAACCGGCAACTGGCAACCGTAAACCGTAAACCGTAAACCGGCAACCGTAAACCGGCAACTGGCAACCGTAAACCGGCAACCGTAAACCGTAAACCGTAAACTGAAAACCGAACTATGAAATTATCAGACAGAATAGAATCGATAGAGGAATCAGGAACAACGAAGTTCTCTTCCATTATTCAGCGTTTGAACGAGGAGGGGAGAGAGATTATCAATTTTGCAATCGGCGAGCCGGATTATGAGACGCCCGGTGATATCATCGCCGCGACGAAGAAGGCGCTTGATGAGCAGAGAACCGGGTACGGCCCGGTTTCGGGTCTTCCCGAGCTGAAATCCGAATTGGCGAAGCAGTTCGACGGATATGATGCAGAGAATATTGTCATATCAAACGGCTCGAAACAGTGCTTGTTTTCCGTGTTCCAGGTCTTATGCGACCCGTCTGACGAAGTGATTATTCCGAGGCCCTGCTGGACCAGTTTTCCCCAGCAGGTGAAGCTTGCCGGCGGAATCCCTGTATTTGTCGATACGAAGAATCACCAGTTGGACTGCGATGAAATTGAGAAGGCGGTCACCCGGAAAACAAAGGCGATTCTCATTAACACCCCGAACAATCCCACAGGGGCTGTTTATCCGAAAAAGGATCTGGAGAGGATCGCCCGGATTGCTTCCGAGCATGACTTGCACATTGTTTCAGACGAGGCTTATATCTTTTTTGTTTATGACGGGCTCGAAAATGAAAGTCTTTTCGCATTCAAAGACATCCGTGACAGGATCATTGTCACAGGGAGTTTTTCAAAGACTTACAGCATGACCGGGTTCAGGGTCGGATATGCCGCTGCCCGGAAAGAGATCATCCGGGCCGTCGCCAAATGTCAGAGTCATTGCACAGGGAATGTCTGCACGTTTGCACAGCATGGCGCGCTGGCTGCTCTCTCTCTTAATGAAAACATGATCTCCCAGTGGCGGGCCGATCTTGAGAGAAAGCGGGATATGGCTTACGGATACGCGTCGGAGTTATTCGATTGCATAAAGCCCCAGGGCGCTTTTTATCTCTTTCCCGATGTCTCAAAGCATCTGAAGGCGCCTTCCCGGGAAACGTCCGCCGACCTTGCCGCTGATATTCTCGAGAATAGCGGGGTCGCGGTGGTTCCGGGCGAGGCGTTTGAAATGGCAAATCATATCCGAATATCTTATGCGGTTCCCGAAGATATTCTGAAGAAAGGTTTTGAAAGGATTGCGGAGGTGTTATGAGCGAAAGTTGTAAAATCGGAATTATCGGCCTGGGACGATTTGGGAAGCTCATGGCCGAATATCTTGCCAAGGATTTTGATGTGGCTGTTTATAACAGAAGCGACAAATCATCCGAGATTCGGGAAACCGGCGCTTCTGAGGCGTCCATTGAGGAGGTATGCCAACGGGATATTGTTGTGCCGAGTGTCCCCATCTCCATGCTTCAGGATATGTTGGAGAGGATTGCGCCGCTTCTCAGGAAAGATTCGCTGGTTATGGATGTCTGTTCGGTAAAGGAATATCCGGTCCGGTGGATGAGAGAATTGCTGCCTGAAACGGTTTCCATTCTGGCGACGCACCCGATGTTCGGGCCGGACAGCGCGGCCGATTCCCTTGAGGGAAAGAAGATTGTTTTGTGCAGGGAGAGAGTTGAAAAGGGACTGTATGATAAGATTAACTCCTATTTGTCTTCAAAGGGCCTGATTGTTATCGAAACAACACCGGCGGCCCATGACAAGCAGATTGCTGTCACTCTTTCCCTGACCCATTTCATCGGAAGGGCTTTGTCCGAATACGGGGCCTCTGAGATTGATATTGATACCGAAGGCTATAAAAGACTCCTGCACATACTGGGCGTTGTGGAGCATGATACTTGGCAGCTCTTTGTTGACATGCACAAATATAATCCGTATGCCCGGGCGGAGCGTGTCGCTTTTATGGATGCTATGAAAGCCATCGACGGGAGGTTGGAATGAAGGTCGCTTTTCAAGGTGTAAAAGGGGCGTATAGCGAACTCGCGCTTTATGAGCATTTCGGCAGACAGGTCACATCAGTGGGGCTTGACAGCTTTGATGATGTGTTCGAGGCAGTCGTTGAGGGCAGGGTTGATTTCGGGTTTGTGCCTGTTGAAAATACCATTGCCGGCACTGTGGTTGAGAATTATGACATGCTCTTTTCAAACGATATTTTTGTTGTGGCGGAGGTGTTTATGAAGATCCGCCATACTCTCCTTGCAAAAAGGGGGACATCTTTTGATGATATCAGGGAGGCATATTCCCACCCGCACGCGCTCCGCCAGTGCAAAGAGTTTCTTAAAAAGCACGGAATCCGGCACATGCCGGTTTATGACACCGCGGGCGCGGCTGAAATGGTTGCCCGGTGGGAGAGAAACGACCGGGCTGCCATAGCGTCCGAGCTTTGCGCTGAGATTTACGGAATGGATGTCCTGTGCAAAGATATTCAGACAAACAAAACCAACACCACCCGTTTTTTTGTGATTGTGAAGGAAGAGAATCGGCCCGATGATATTCTCTGTGAAAAGACAAGCATCGCATTTAAGACGAGACATTATCCGGGCGCGCTTGTGGATTGTCTGAAAATCTTCCAGGAGCAGAACCTGAATCTCACAAAACTTGAGTCAAGGCCGATACCTGAGAACCCCTGGGAATATGTCTTTTACACCAATTTTGAGGGGGGCGTTGATTCCGAAATCGTTCAGCAGGCCCTGAGGGAACTTGAAAATCATGCGCTGTTTGTCAAGGTTCTGGGGAGTTATCCGAAGGCGTCTGATCAGTGGTAACTCTTTTCCGAGAGGACCAATTGAATGTAAAGGGGAAAACTCAAAATCAAGGAGATAAAAAATGCCCACGGCAATATATGAATCACCCGATTCCGGAAATTCAGAGGAATTGATAAATGTCGCATTAGGCCAGGAGAAAGCTGATTTGGCTGTTATCAGCGCCAGAGTTCTCAATGTCTATACTGGAGAACTTTTAGATGACTGTTCGATAAGCATTAAGGGAAAACGGATTGCTTATGTCGGTACGGACCCGGGGGACACAATCGGTGAAAAGACCGTCGTTATTGACGCCAGGGGAAAAACCGTGATTCCGGGTCTGATTGACGGTCACACCCATATTGCCTCGATTTCCGACATCGGCGAATTTCTGAAATATGCCATGAAAGGCGGCACAACCACGATGATTACCGAAACCATGGAAGCCTTTGCTGTGAGGGGATATGAAGGCGTGACGGATTTTCTGGCCGCTCTGAAAGACCAGCCCGTCAAGATTCTCGGGGTTGCTCCGGCGATGGTCTCCATCAGTAAAACCGCATTCGGTATTTCAAGGGAGACCCTTGGGAAGCTTCTGGACCGGGATGATATTGTCGGGCTTGGCGAATCCTACTGGCAGGCGGTTTTTCAGGAACCGGACAGAATGCTTCCGATTTTTCAGGATACCCTTGCATCCGGGAAGACCCTGGAAGGGCATTCTGCCGGGGCCGGCGGAAAGAAGCTGGCGGCTTACGCGGCGACGGGCATATCCTCCTGTCACGAGCCCATAAACGCCGAACAGGTTTTGGAAAGATTACGGCTGGGGATTCACGTCATGGCGAGGGAGGGAAGCATCAGACGGGACCTCGGGGAGATATCAGAGATAAAAGAGATGGGCGCTGATCTGAGGCGGCTCACTTTGGTTACGGATGGTGTATCACCGGGAGAGCTGATGGAGAAAGGCTACATGGAATTTGTGGTTCAGAAAGCGATTGATTCGGGGTTTGATCCGGTGACCGCTGTTCAGATGGCCACCCTGAATGTGGCGGAACATTTTTCCCTGGACGGACGGATCGGCGGCATCGCGCCCGGCAGATACGCAGATATGCTAATCATTCCTAATATCAGGAATATCAAGGCGGAATATGTTATCAGCAACGGGCAGATCATTTGCCGGGAAGGAGAGCTTATGGTATCTCCCCGCCGGCATACCTTCTCGGAAGAGAGTCTTACGAGTATCCGCCTTCCGGATAAACTGAAACCTTCCGATTTTTCTGTCCGGACAAAGGACGGCTCTCCTGAGGCCGAGGTTCGGATTATCGAGATGGTAACCGATCTGGTAACCAAGGAACTGAGGATGAGACTGCCTGTAATCAAAGGCGAAATCAGAGCGGATGTTCACCAGGACATACTCAAAATCGCCGCCATAGACCGAACACACCGTCCGGGAAAAACCTTTGTCGGGCTGATTAAGGGCTTCCGCATGAGGGCCGGCGCGATTGCGTCGAGCGCGGCATGGGATACGTCGGACATTGTTGTTGCGGGCGCTGATGATTCGGATATGGTCCTTGCAGTCAACAGAATTCACGATTTGCAGGGCGGCTTTGTTGTCTGCGCCGGCGGGAAAGTTCTGGCAGAACTTCCGCTGCCTGTCCTGGGGCTTATCTCCGATATGCCGACAGAGACGGTTGCACAGAGGATAGAAGATATCAGGAAAGCGGCATTTGATCTCGGTGTCCCTTTTCCCGATCCTCTGCTGACCCTGGCGACGCTCACATGCGCGGCTATTCCCTATCTGAGAATCTGCGAAGAAGGGCTGGTGAATCTGAGAGACGGAAAAACCCTTGGGCTGTTTGTATCTGACCCTGTGCCGTAGAACAATTTTTCAAATTGTTTGTAGCTGTAAAACAATTTTCAAATTGTTTGTAGCCGTAGAACAATTTTTCAAATTGTTTGTAGCTGTAGAACAATTTTTCAAATTGTTTGTAGCTGTAAAACAATTTTTCTGATTATAACGGATTTAGGGAGGCCTCCTGAACTTGCACTTAAACTTAAACTTGCACTTGCACTTAAACCTGCTCGGACTCCGGCCTGAACATGAATGTCCCTGATTCTGACGGATTTTGTGGTCCGAATCTGTTTTTTTAACGCGGAGGACGCAGAGGACGCAGAGGATCGCAGAGCCTCATCCGAATCTCTGCGGTCCTCTGCGGTCTCTGCGGTCTCCGCGTTTTTCCGGCCTGAACATGAATGTCCCTGATTCTGACGGATTTTGTGGTCCGAATCTGTTTTTTTTAACGCAGAGGACGCAGAGCCTCATCCGAATCTCCGCGGTCCTCTGCGGTCTCCGCGTTTTTCCGGCCTGAACATGAATGTCCCTGATTCCAACGGATTTTGTGGTCCGAATCTGTTTTTTTAACGCAGAGGACGCAGAGGACGCAGAGGATCGCGGAGCCTCATCCGAATCTCCGCGGTCCTCCGCGGTCTCGCGGTCTCCGCGTTTTTCCGGCCTGAACATGAATGTCCCTGATTCTGACGGATTTTGTGGTCCGAATCTGTTTTTTTAACGCGGAGGATCGCAGAGCCTCATCCGAATCTCTGCGGTCCTCTGCGGTCTCTGCGGTCTCCGCGTTTTTCCGGCCTGAACATGAATGTCCCTGATTCTAACGGATTTTGTGGTCCGAATCTGTTTTTTTAACGCGGAGGATCGCGGAGCCTCATCCGAATCTCCGCGGTCCTCCGCGGTCTCCGCGGTCTCCGCGTTTTTCCGGCCTGAACATGAATGTCCCTGATTCTAACGGATTTTGTGGTCCGAATCTGTTTTTTAACGCGGAGGACGCGGAGGATCGCGGAGCCTCATCCGAATCTCCGCGGTCCTCCGCGGTCTCCGCGTTTTGTCAGCCGCCTGAAACGATACCACAAAATCCGTTAGAACCAGGAATGTCCGAGGTCTGAGTGTGCGAATTGTTTGTATAAGTATCTGTCCATAAGTTTTATATCTCACACAAAGGCGCAAAGGCACAAAGAAAGGCACAAAGGTGGACACAGAGAAAAATTTCTGATTATAACGCCTTTTGGGGATGAAACGGATATTCGCGGATCGGACATGACAGCGGATTCCGGGGATGAAACGGACATATCCGTTTCATCCTCCTATCCGTTGTCATATTCCGGGGCCTCCATCAAAGCAATTTGAAAAATTGCTCTACAGCAAAGCAATTTGAAAAATTGCTTTACTTGAGTTTCCTGTAAAGGGTTCTTTCAGTGATTCCCAGCATTTTTGCTGTCTCGGATCTGTGTCCGCGATTTCGTTCCAGGGCTCTGGAGATAAAATCTTTTTCAAAGGCTGCCACGGCTTCATTGAGCAGCATTTTTTCCCCGTGAAAAATATTTTCTGACGAACTGGCTTCGTCAGAGGTGATGAAATCAAGACAGTTCAGGGTGAGATAACGCTTCAGAACATTTTTAAGTTCACGGACGTTTCCGGGCCAGGAATGGTTGTACAGGGCCTCCAATATGTTTCCGGGAAGTGAGCGGATGTTTTTCCCGCTGTTGTGAAGTTTCAGGAAATGGTCAATGAGCAGAGAGATATCTTCCTTTCGATTCCTCAGAGGGGGGACATGAATCGGGATAATGTGTATCCTGTAGAAAAAATCCTCGCGCACGGTTCCTTTTTTCAGGGCGTCCGTGAGATCACGGTTGGTGGCCGAAATGATGCGGACATCCGTCTTTCTGACTTCGGTATCCCCCACAGGCGTGTATCCCGCTCCTTCAACCGCCCTGAGCAGTTTGACCTGCATATTGAGAGTGAGTTCTCCCACCTCATCCAAAAACAGGGTCCCGTTGTTTGCAAGGTCAAAAAAGCCGGGTTTGTCCGCATCAGCGCCGGTAAACGCTCCCTTCCGATGTCCGAAAAACTCGTTTTCAAAGAGGGCTTCGGGGATTGCCCCGCAATTTATCGGCACAAAGGCATTGTTCTGACGGCTGCTCAGGCTGTGTATGGTTCGTGCGATGAGCTCCTTGCCGGTTCCGGATTCTCCGAAAATGATCACATCATCATCGAAATCTGCTATCTCTGCAATACGCTTATAAATCTCCCTTATGGCAGGACTCTTTCCGATAATATTTCCGAATTTGTAGCAATTTTTCACGTTGGCTCTGAGATCTGCGATCTCTCTGAGAAGGTGCGCCCTTTCTTCTGCTCTGGCGATCTCTTTGAGTCTTCTCTGGGTAACATCCCTCACAGTGCCCAGGATGGCAGGCTCGCCTTCCCATCGGATGACGTTATAATGTCCTTCCGCCCAGACTTCCCGGTCGTCTCCCCGGATACAGGGTATCTGGAAATCTTTAACCCGAGCGCCCTTTTCAAGTTCTTTGTGGATATCCCTGAAAAGCGCCTTATGATCGTCACGGATCATAAAAACAAGGTCTTTCCCGAGCAGACTCTCTTCAGGATAGGCAAAAATAGTGGCAAAGGCCGGATTGATGAACACCAGTTTCTCGTCCTGAATAATACAGACGCCGTCGGCCACATTCTCCGTAAGGAGGCGGTACCGTTCCTCGCTTGCTCTCAGCGATCCGAGAGTCCGCTTGTGCTCATCTATTTCATGTCGGAGCTGCTCGTTGGATTCCATCAGTTCCGCGGTACGTTCCTCAACACGCCGCTCCAGTTCATTACTGGCCTTTTGCAACGCCGCCTCTGTCTGCCTGCGCTCCATGATTTCATCCCTGAGGTGCTCATTGATTTTTTTCAGTCTTTCATGGGCGTACCTCAAATCCAGGTGAGTCCTGACCCTGGCCCTGACTTCAAGGGGATCAAAGGGTTTGGTGATATAATCGACAGCCCCTGCTTCAAAACCGGTGGTTTTATCTTCCAACTCGGTCAGGGCAGTGAGGAAAATAATCGGGATATCTGCTGTGACAGGATATTTTTTAAGACGCCGGCAGACTTCGAAACCGTCCATTCCGGGCATAACAATGTCTAAAAGAATGATATCGGGCAAATAACGCCGGGCATGTTCAATAGCGCTTTCACCGTTCAGGACCACATAAAGTTCATATTCCTCGTGAAGCGTCTCAACGAGTGTGCGGATATTCATTTTAACATCATCTACCAGAAGTATTTTGTATTGGCTGAGATTCTCCATCGGTCATCCTCATTCATCTTTCCAAACAGAGCATAAGGGTTTTAAGGGTTAAGGGTTAAGGGTTAAGGGTTAAGGGTTAAGGGATCCTGTGGCCAGATCCGAGTCCTGACTCTCAAAAGTGCAAATTGGTTTCGGGCTGATACGAAGGATGCCAACAGTTTGGTAAGTGATGTCTCACTCGATCATCAAGTTTTTTTAAAGCGCAGAGAACACAGAGGTCCAGAGGTCCGCACAGGGGGCCGCACAACTCTGTGTGACTCTGCGGATTATTCACAAATTCTCAAAAAACCGGTGGATTCCGATTTAAGATCAGAAAATTCTGAAGAAAATTCTGATCTTAACCGGAATGGCACGGAGGCCATGAACAATTCCGCGTGATCAACACATATCGGCGACATCTTCATCGATCTTGTTCAATCCTTCCATCAGAAGCCACATAAAATCGCCTAGATCAGAGATTCCCAATTCCTCCGGGGGGATGCCCGGAATGAACTTGAACCGGCCTTCCTCCTCCTTCAGCATTTCAAAAAAAGCGTCCCGTCCCTCATTGCCATCGTAACCGGCCCGAAGGAGCTCTCCTTCTTTGAAAAACAGTTTTGCCGGACCTCTGGAAAGATGCAGGCTTAACACGCCTGTCTTCTGATTCTGGTTCAGGGTCTGGAACAACTCGGTAGGAGGCATCTCAGAAAGCTTTCCGATCATTCCGGATGCAAATTCCTCAGACCTTATGACATTGGTCTTGGCAAGTCTCTTGGCGAGCAGACGGGCAAAGTACATCTGAAGGGATGAAAACTTGTCCAACATCCTTCTGAAATCTCTGCCATTAATGTATAAAACGGTTGCGGGATCCACCACTCTTATGGTTGCGCCGACAGAATCGCCGCTGAGAAGGCTCATCTCTCCGAAGACCTCTCCTTTCCCCAGAAAAGTGATGAACATATCGTCATCTCCCATAACCTCAACTTTCCCGGACACCATAATGAAGAGGTTCACACCGGGGTCGCCTTTTTTTATGATGATCTTCCCCTTCGCATATTGCTGAAGCTTCAAATATGTGACAAGTTCCTTGATATCCTCCTCATTAAGAGGCTGAAACATCGAAAAATTGCTCAACAGATTTGCAGTGGCACTGATATCGCTCTCGTGTCTTTCGGGTGCGGGCATCGGACAAGTGACGGGCTGGCGAACCGGCTCCGGCCTTTTTTCTCTCTTATATTCTAACCGAATTGATCCGATGCAACCGCTGCAATTAAATATATCGCCAAGCTCTTCATCTGTGTGGAGAGAGTCAGTTTTTTCGCACAATATGGAGACATCCGTTATATCTCTGACAAGGGTCGTACAGGCAGGTTTGTCGCGAGGTAGTGAAAGCGATATACCTGACAATTTAAACTCATCCCCGAACGCATAAAAGGGACAGTTATATTCCTCAACAATTTTAAACATCGCTTCGGGAACACTCATTCTTCTTTCTCCTCTTCTTTAGGAACGACGCCTAAGTAGTAAAAGTTTGCGTGTCAGAAACCGGAGTTTTTCGGAAAAACCCGGTTTCTCAGGGCACATTTTTCTCTTGGCAGTTTTGCCGCGGCGATTTTATCCCCCTCTCAGCATTAATCATCAAAAGGAATCACCTGTTTGGGATCCATTTCCTTTTTTTTGTGAAAAAGGGCCTTCATCGTTATTTTCCAGCGATTTATTTTGGCCAGAATATTTTCCAGAGCCTCTTCAATCTCCTCTTTCTTTAAAGGTTTGAGTAGAAAATCGGTCGCCCCTGCCTCAAACGCATTGATAAGGTCATCAATCCTGTTAGAGGCGGTGACGATAATCACCTGAACAATCCCGCGTCGTTTTCTGACTTCACGCAGAAATTCTATGCCATCCATCCCCGGCATACTGATATCCGAGATAATGATCAGGATGTGACGTTTATTCAGGATTTCCAGAGCTTCCTCTGCTGAATACGCGGATTCCACATTCCAATCCTTCAGATGGTGCTTCATTATGACATGGGCCATCGGTTCATCATCCACAAAAAGAATAGGGGTCTGAGGTTTGCGAATTTCAGATTTATCTGATTTTATGTCCATTTTTGTATCCTTTTTTTGTGTTTTGTGTTTTGTATTTTGTGTTTTGTATTTTGTATTTTGTGTTTGGCGTTTTGTGTTTTGTGTTTTGTATTTTGTGTTTGGCGTTTTGTGTTTTGTGTTTTGTGCCTTCCAAACACCAAATACCAAATACCAAACACCAAACACCAAACACACAAAGCACCAAATAACAAAACACCAAACACTATTTTCTCGTATTGATCACAGTGCTTTTGTAATAGGAAATCTCAAAATCGTCTGAAAACTCTCTCAGAGATTCTGTTGCGCCGAGCAGTAAAACGCCGCCCGGTTTTAACACCTTCGCCATCTTTGAGAATAATTCCCGCTTAAATGTGTCAGAAAAATATATGGAAACATATCTGCATAGTATCAGATCAAAATTGTCCGGAAATATAAAATCATTTTGCAGGTTGAATTTCTCAAATCGCACCCGTTTTTTCAGCTCCTGGTCAAACAGCCATAAGTTGCCGGATTTGTGAAAGTATTTTTCCCTTATTTCCCGGTCCAGGCCCCGTTTTATGGCGATATTATCATACTGAGCGGAAATAGCCGATGTCAGTGCGGATGAAGAAATATCGGTGCCAGTAATTTCAATTTTGTCCAAAAGCGACGGTTGTCCCCGTTCTTTTACTGCTTCATCCAAAAGCATCAGCAAAGAGTATGCCTCCTGACCGGTTGACGCGGCCGCCGACCAGACACTTGCCTCGCCGGTTTCCGCAGCCAGGTTGAGGAGCATGGGAACCGCCGCTTCTTTCAGATAGTCCCAGGCGTTTTTATCACGGAACCAGGAGGTTTCATTGGTGGTCATTGCATCGACGATCCGGTCCCGGAGTTCTCCTGTATGATCTTCTGACCGCGCTTTTAGATGAAATTCCTGAAACGAGCCGCATCCGGTTTCAACAAGAAGATCGGCGAGTCTTGATTCAATGAGATATTCTTTGTCCTTTTCGAGATAAATACCGCAGTGTTCCTCTATGTATTTCTTCATGAGGATATATTCAGGTTCGGTAATTCTCAACATTAAAATGTCCCCTCCTTTTTGTCAGCTATTAATCTTGCTCTTGCTCTTGCTCTTAATCTTGCTCTTGCTCTTGCTCTTGCTCTTAATCTTGCTCTTAATCTTGCTCTTGCTCTTGCTCTTAATCTTGCTCTTAATCTTGCTCTTAATCTTGCTCTTGCATTGGCTGGGAGCAAGAGCAAGAGCAAGAGAGCAAGAGCAAGAGCAAGAGCAAGAGCAAGAGCAAGATTAAGAGCAAGAGCAAGAGCAAGAGCAAGATAATTCTAAAAATGTCCTCTCCTCACTATTCTCATCACTCTGGAGGCAATTTTGTCTAACGGAACAATTTCATTCGCTTCGTTCGCATCCACGACGGCACCGGGCATTCCCCATATAACGCTGCTTTTTTCATCCTGCACAATTGAATATCCTCCCTTCCGGCGTATGGCTGTCACACCTGAAACCCCGTCGTTTCCCATGCCGGTTAGGATGACTGTCAGAACATTCCCCTCATAGACCAAGCCGACAGACCGGAAAAGGACATCCACCGACGGACGGCAACTGTTCACCGGCGGCGAGTCAAGCAGAGCAATCATCTTATTATTGAATCCGTCCTTCCTGACAACCATGTGCCGGCCTCCGGGAGCAATATACATGACCCCTTTTTCCAGGATCTGTCCGTCTTTGCCTTCAACAACCTCTATGGAAGAGGCGCTATCCAGCCGCGCCGCGAGGGAATCGGTGAACATGGGCGGCATGTGCTGTACCACGACTATGGGAACAGGAAAGTCATTCTCAATCTGCGGGACGATCTCCTGAAGAGCATTCGGGCCGCCTGTTGACACGCCGATTGCCACCACATCAATCCTGTCTGCCCTTCGGTAAGGTCGGGTTTCAGGAACCGGAATTTTTTCCTCCTGTCGCGGAATCGGCTTCCGCGGAGGAGGGGCCGGCTTTTTTTTCACGGCCGCCTTCCTGGGTAACAAAGGGGCCGGTTTTGCAGGGGCCGGTTTTGCAGGGGCCGGTTTTGCAGGGGCCGGTTTTGCGGGGGCCGGTTTCGGCCCCCTCTCCGCGCCGGAGATGACCCGGGCCTGTCGTGAATATTTGCGGGTCCGCGCCATCAGTATGAGACGGGAAAGCGCTGTCCTGAGCTCGGCAGTATTGGCGTCAGCAGATACTCCCCTCGGTTTCGGGATAAAGTCCAGCGCGCCGGCTTCCAGCGCCTTCATCGTCAGATTAGCGGTTTCCTTATCCACGCCGCTTAACATGATCACATCGATATGAGGATACTGCTTTTTGATCCGCCCCAGTGTTTCCAGGCCATCCATTTCCGGCATGAAGACATCCAAGAGCACAAGATCAGGCTGTTTCAATTCGATTTTTGACAGAGCAATTCTTCCACTCGGCGCGGTCCCGATCAGTTCGGCGTTTTCAAATTTCGATACGATTTTTGACAGAATCTGCCGGTAAACAACAGCATCATCCACCACGAGTATCTTTAAGTCATTTTCCATCTCATGCTCCAATCTTCAATCTTCAATCTCTTCAGTCTTAACAAACTCCGCCATGGCAGGTATTAGCTGATTGATTTTCTCTTCCATCAAAGCAAATATTTCTTCTGCCCGGGACAGGTCCTCATCCTGAGACAAGTCGCCGTCCCTGCCGATCGTTTCCAGTTTTAACGCCGCGTCAGACGCGGCATCGGCCGACAGGTTGAGAACCATCCCTTTGAATGAATGGGCGGTATGTGTCAGCGCATTGTTGTCACGGTCGGTGATGGCCTTTTGTATCTTTGACAGATGTTTCGGATAGCTGTCGATAAACATTCTTGTAATCTTCTCTGCCAGTTTCAGGTTGTTACCGATGCAGGCCAGGAAGGAACCCCGGTCGAAAATCGGTTCCTCTTCTTTCGGGTCCGTTCCGATCTCCTTGTCAGCAGAGACTGAAATATTAATCGCATCAAAAAGTTTCTGGAAATTAACCGGCTTGGAGACATAGTGGTTCATGCCCGCGTTCAGACAGAGCTCACGGTCCCCTTCCATGGCGCGGGCTGTCATGGCGATAATCGGAATGTCGTGATTCCGGACAGCGGATCCGGGATCCCGGATGATCTTCGTCGCCTCCAATCCGTCCATCTCCGGCATCTGCACATCCATCAGCACCAGATCGAAATCTTCTTTCTCCAGAAGTTCCAACGCCTCCTTACCGTTGACGGCCACTGTCACTGAGCAGTCTACCAGCAGATCGGCAACCACTTCCTGATTGATGGGATTGTCTTCAGCCAGAAGGATACGCAGCCCGAATTTTTCAACCTCGGCCGGCATAAGTTTGATGAGACGCGCGGACTCGCTCTCATCCTCGGTTCGATCCGGCGGCTTGCCAAGCACACTGATCAGGCATTCAGACAGTTGGGAAATGCTGATCGGCTTTGTAAGGCAGGTGACAAAACCGATTCCGCTCATTCGGGCAGTATCATCATGGCAGCCCTGATCCGCCAACATGACAAATATCGTTTCTCTCAGAACCGGGTCAGCCCTGATCGTCTGCCCGACAGATTCACTGTTCATGTCCGACAGTGCATCAATAATGGCCAGATGAAAGGGGGTGTGATCTTCGGCAGCCTGGTACAGCAGCGAAATCGCTTCCTGTGCGTCTGAAGCCGCCCGGTGCCGGCATCCCCAGAATTTCAGGTGGGCGCAGATCGCTTCCCGGTTGGTCACGCCGGGTGCGACCACAAGGATATTTTTTTCCGTGATATCGGCGGGAAGCACCAGAGGCGGTTTTCCCCTGCCATTTGCTTGCTGCTGCTTCTCGAAGACCGCATTAAACCAGAAAGTCGAGCCTCTGCCGTCCTCGCTTTCAACACGGAGCCGTCCTCCCATCATCTCGACAAGCTGTTTTGAGATGGCAAGGCCGAGACCGGTTCCGCCATACTTGCGAGTCGTTGAAATATCCGCCTGGGAAAATGCTTTGAAGAGATTGTCCAGGCGGCTTTGGGGGATGCCGATACCGGTATCTGTGACAGCAAAGCGGAGTGTGGCGTGAGTGCCGGTCTCATTTTCCAGCGAGATTCGGATGACAATCTCGCCCTTTTCCGTGAACTTGACAGCGTTTCCTGCAAGATTGATCAGAATCTGGCGCAGTCTTCCGGGGTCGCCTTTCAGAAGTGAGGGGACATCATGACGGACCAGGGAGACAAATTCCAGATTCTTTTCACGGGTCTTCACTGCCAGCATCTCTGTCACTTCATCGACCGCTGTCCTGATATCGAGGTTGATAATCTCAAGACTCATCTTCCCTGCCTCGATTTTCGAAAAATCAAGGATATCGTCGATAATATTGAGCAGGGAATCCGCACAGTACTGTATTGTTTCGGCGTATCTGCGCCGATTCGAATCCAGAGGCGTGTTGAGCAGCAGGCCGATCATGCCGATAATACCGTTCATCGGCGTTCGGATCTCGTGGCTCATGTTTGCCAAAAACTCGCTTTTGGAGCGGTTGGCCATATCGGCATGTTCAGCCATTTCGTTCGCCATGGCGATTGCCTGTTCCAATTGTCTGTTGACTTTCACCATCTCCCGGTTCGCAGCTTCGGCAGATTCTTTGGCTTTTTTCAATTCTTCCTGCGCGTGTCTGCGCTCGGTGGCATCTTCCAATATCCAGATCGAACCCTGACCGGGATCCTCGGGAAGAATCGCTTTTCCGGCGATGTTACACCAGAACGAAGAACCGTCTTTCCGTTTCATCATGCATTCGGTACGGTATGTCTTCCCTTCGGCAAGAATCGGGTATGCGTCTTTTCCGAATTGTTCGTAACTTTCACGGGAAGGATAAAATTCCTCACTGCTTGTTCCCATAATTTCTTCATTCGGGCACCCGAACAGATCCTCAAACCCCTTGTTTACCCATACATGTTTTCTGTCCCTCAGAAAACCGATACCCACAGCCACGTTTTCCAGGATAATCGTCTGCTGTATCATCGTCTGATGAAGTTCCTCCTGCATCCGCTCCTGTTCGGAAATATCTCTTGCCGAAGCAGCGATAAACAGCGGTCTGTCTTGTTCGTCCCTGATGACGAATCCGTTCATCATCATGGGAAATATGCGACCGTCTTTCCGAGTATGCCATATGACCTTGTCACTGAAATTTCCATGTTCTTTCAGATTGTCAATCATATTTTCCAGTTTTTGTAACTGCTTCTCATTATGGCATACCGTCAAATTCTTACCGGTCAGTTCTTCCGGTTTGTATCCGTGGACATCGGCAAAATATTCATTGACGTACTGAATCGTTGTGTCAAGATCAGTAATTGCCACACCGAAATTGGCGTTGTCTGATATGGTCTTGAATTTCTTCAGCTCCTCCTCTGTCCGTTTGTGCTCAATAATACGCCCTAATCGCTCGGAGATCGCATTCAGCAGGCTTCTCTCTTCTTTGAGGAAAGGTCCCTCATCTGTTTCCGGTTTTTCTTCCAGATAGCAGACCTCCAAAACACCGACCCGCTCACCGGGTATGATAATGATATCATCGCTCTGTTTCCATGCGGTCTCTCGGAAGTTTGCGGTTTTGATAACCAGATCATTTGTAATGACCCGTGCGCAGGTGATTTCCGGATACTGCCACGATGGGGGAATAAGATCAACGACTCCCTGAAGAATCTCCTCCACGGAGATGCCCGGCTTCTCACGGAGTTTGGAAATGCCGTAGAGGCAGTTCAGTTTCCTGACCCGATCCGTGAGATCATGGGTTCTCTGCCGCAGCAGCTCCTCCACCCGCTTGCGTTCGATAATCTCCGCTTTCAGTTCCTTGTTGGCTTTTGCGATATCAAGCGTTCGTTCCTCAACCCGTCTTTCCAGGTCATCGTGGCTTTTTTGCAGCAGTTCCTTCGCCTCTCTGAGATTGGCGTTGGCCTTTGTCAGTTCAGCGGTTCGTTCGACCACCAGTTCTTCAAGATAGTCGCGATGCCGCTTCAGCTCCAAGTGGGTATGCACCCTGGCTTTGACAATATCCGGGCTGAAAGGCTTTGTGATATAGTCAACCGCGCCGATCTCAAATCCCCTGGCTTCCTTTTCTTCCTCACTTCTTACCGTTATGAATATTACAGGAATGTTCTGCGTACGACAGTCAGATTTCAATCTTTTGCAGACTTCGTATCCGTCCATCCCGGGCATCATGATGTCCAGCAGAATCAGGTCGGGAAGGGATGACTCTATAATCCTGAGCGCATCCGATCCGTTCGTTGCGACAGAGACATTATAGTCTGATCTCAGTGTCTCTGCCAGCACCTTAATGTTTTCAGGCGCATCATCTACGATTAATATGTTATTTTCCGTCAATTTGCACCCCGTCTATGGGATTTAAGAAAATATTTTTCAGGGCAGGTGAGGCTCCACCCGCCGTACTCAGAGGGCCCTGTCCGTTCGTTACCCTCTTCCATGTTTTCTGTGTCTCACACTTTGAATTTGCTGATAATTTGTATAAGCGACGAAGCCATCTCCGCCAGCTTTTTTGATGACGTGTTGGTTTCCGATGCGCCGATGGCGGTCTGCTCCGAAGTGGCGCTGATACGCCGGATATTTTCGGAGATATCGCTGACCCCGCGGGCTGCCTCATCAGAAGAAACGGCGACCGATTTTGCACTGTTCAGCACTTTGTCAATATTTCTTGAAATTTCAGCCGCTGTTTTCGATGTCTCATCTGTTGATCTGGCAATCTCTCCCATCAGATTTGCGGATTCGTTTGCATTCTCCGCAACATTTTTCACTGTCGCGGCAGTGCCGGCAACGGATTTTGATATCTCACCCGCTGTTGCGGTCTGTTCCTGGGCTGAGGCCGCGATTGTTTCATTGATGCCGGCAATTTCACCGATGATTTTGCTTATCTCTTCAATGGCCCGGACCGTGTCTCTGACGGATGTCTGAATATCCTCAATCTGTCCGGCGATCTCATCGGTCGCATCAGCAGACTGTCTTGCCAGCTCTTTCACCTCGCCTGCGACTATGGCAAACCCTCTGCCGGCTTCTCCCGCGCCGGCAGCTTCAATGGTTGCGTTCAGAGCCAGCATATTCGTCTGGTCGGCAATCTTTTTGATAACCCCCACGATCTTGCCGATCTGTCCCGAGGAGACGACCAGCATTTCCATTTTGGCGCTGATCTGTTCTGTGCGCCGGTTTGCGAGTTGTGATATCCGGTTTGCCTAGGCGGTGTTCTTCGCCACCTCATTTAACGACAGGGTGACTTTCTCTATTGCGGAAGCAATATGAGTGACCTGGGAGGATATATCATTATACTGGTTTTCTTCATTCCTTCGCCTCCGTTATGATTCAGAAATTGAAAGTGGTCTTTCAAAAAACCCGGTTTCCGGCTCACAGTCTGAATTTGCTGACGATTTGTATCAGCGACGAAGCCATTTCCGCCAGCTTTTTTGATGACGTGTTGGTTTCCGATGCGCCGATGGCGGTCTGCTCCGAAGCGGCGCTGATACGCCGGATATTTTCGGAGATATCGCTGACCCCGCGGGCCGCTTCATCAGAAGAGAGGGCGACCGATTTTGCACTGTTCAGCAGTTCATCAATATTTCGTGCAATCTCAGTAGCCGCTTTCGATGTTTCATTAGTTGATCTGGAGATTTCTCCCATCAGACTTACTGATTCGTTCGCATTCTCCGCAACATTTTTCACAGTCATTGCCGTGCTTGCGACAGATTTCGATATCTCGCTCGCGGTTGCGGTCTGCTCTTCCGCGGAAGCGGCGATCATCTCGTTAATATCCGCAATTTCACCGATGATCTTGTATATCTCACCGATGGCCTGAACCACATCATCGGTGGATCCCTGAATCTCCTCGATCTGTCCGGCAATTTCATCGGTGGCCTCTGCGGACTGTTTTGCCAGTTCCTTCACCTCGCCCGCGACCACGGCAAAGCCTCTTCCCGCATCTCCGGCACCCGCGGCTTCTATGGTTGCGTTCAGAGCCAGCATGTTTGTCTGATCCGCAATATCTTTGATGACTCCCACAATTTTGCCGATTCTTTTGGAGGAACTGACCAGCGCGTTCATCCGGGTGTTGATCTGTTCGGTGCGCTGACTCGCGTTTTTTGATATCCGGCTTGCCTGAGCGGTATTCTTTGCCACCTCGTTTAGTGATACGGTCATCTCTTCAGATGAGGATGCGACGCTGTTGATCTGCGCGGATATATCCTCACTCGATTCTGCCACAGTCATAACATTATCCGCAGTCTTTTTTCCGAATTGGGCGACATCATTGAAAGCGGATGACATTTCCTCGGCCATTGAGGCTATGTCGGATAACGAGGAGCTTGATTCTTCGGCTGAGGATGCAGCGATCCCCACACTTGCACTGACCTGCTCCGAAGCTGCTGCAACATTGTTTGCCTGCAAATTCGTCTCTTTGGCAGACGAAGCCATCTGTGTGGAAACCGATGACAGTTTTTCAGAGGAATCGGAGAGAGTTTTTGTTGTATTCGCAATCTCCTTCATAATTCCCTGGAGATTCCCGATAAATGTGTTAAAATACGCTGCCAGTTCTCCGACTTCATCTTTCGTATATACATCCAGCCGCTTGGTGAGATCGCCTTCTCCTTCGGCAATATCCCTGAGGCCGGCCAGCACGAAGGTGACAGGTCTGGTAATACCGCGGGCAAGGAGATAGGATATAAACAGCGCGAGAAGGAGAATCACAATTGTGCCAAAGTATACAACATTAATCGTGGAATTCGCTTTTTCAAAGGCATTTGCCCTCCGTTTTTCCATAAGACTTTCTTCGGTTTTAACAAAAGTATCGAGTTTGTCACGCAGGTCATCCATGATCGCCTTGCCAGTTCCCGACTCAATCAGAGCGATCACACTCTCCATTGCGACATCTCCGGCACTCTCATTCACCTTCCGCCTTTCGGCAATTTCCGGCTCGGCCGCTTCTCTGTGCCAAGTGTTAATCAGTGTCCCGATCTCAGTCAGTTTTTCCATCTGCTCAGGGTTGTCATCAACATGTTTTTTGGTTTCCGTGATTTTATCGGTTATCTGCTCTTTCGCCGCGTTGTATGGCTCAAGCAACTCTTCCCTGCCGGTGATCAGAAATCCTCTTTCTCCGGTTTCCAAATCGACCATCAGTTTCTCTATTTCCAAAGCCTTCCGAATTGCCACATGCGTGTGATCCACCCAACTGCTGGTATCAAGCAGCGACTGAATGCTGATAACAAAGATGATACAGAGGAAAGCCACCAAAATCAGGGGGGTGCAGTTTCCGGCTATAATTTTTGTTTTTAACTTCATAATCTCCTCTTTTCAATCATCAGTCCTCAAACTCCCTCGGTTGCGGCGTTCATTACCAAGCCAAGAACCGCTGTCACATCCAAAAGAATCACCAAATGCTCTCCCTGTTTGATAACGCCTCTGACAAGGGCCTCGTCAATATCAACAAGATTCGGAGGCGGCGGAAGGATCGCCTCGTTTTCAATGGTCAGCACATCATCCATCTGATCGATTAAAAATCCGACAATGTCTTCTCCCAGAGAGGTGTCTTCCAGAATCTCTTTATTTATATAGTTCCTTATCTCTTCCTGGGTTTTCAAAATCAGCAGGCGGCAGTCGTCGATATTGGCTGCCGCAGGACGATTCAGGCATACGCTGAGATCTATGACTGTCACCACTCTTCCCCGCAGGTTCATTAATCCGCGAAGGTGCTCGGGTGCGTCCGGAATCGGGCTGATCGCCTTATAGCGATATATCTCCTTCACAAGCAGAATATCCACGCCAAGAATGGTGCTGCCTAAAAGGAATGTTGCTATCTGTCGGGTCATTGAAATCTCCTCTTTTATCGGATTATAGTTTATCCGGAGTGCAAAGCTTGCTTTGCTCGTAACAGAATTGCAAAGCAAGCTTTGCACTCCGGACTCCGGACGGGGCCGGATAAGGGACTCATAGTTTGAACCTGCTTACAATCTGAGCAAGCGACGAAGCCATTTCAGCCAGTTTTTTCGATGATTCACTGGTCTGCGCCGCGCTGGCGGCGGTTTGCTTTGATGCTGTGTTTATACCTGCGATATTATTGGAAATGTCATCTGAGACACGGGCTGCCTCCTCAGAAGATCTGGCAACATCGTTCGCGACTTTCGACGCCTCTGCTGTTGATTTGGCAATTTCCCCGGCCAGGCTTGCCGATTCATTCGCTTTTTCCGCAACATTTTTCACTGTCATGGCAGAACTGGCGGCGGATTTTGATATTTCAATTGCGACTGTCGTCTGTTCTTCTGCCGAAGAGGCTATCATTTCATTAATATCGGCGATCTCGGTGATGATCTTACTGATCTCTTCGATTGCCTGCACAGTGTCACTGATGGACGTCTGAATTTCATCGACCTGAACGCCGATCACCTCGGTCGCCTCGGCAGACTGTTTTGCCAGTCCTTTCACCTCGCCTGCCACCACGGCAAAGCCCTTTCCGGCTTCTCCCGCGCCTGCTGCCTCAATCGTTGCGTTCAGGGCCAGCATGTTGGTCTGATCGGCAATGTCTTTGATAACCCCCACAATTTTGCCGATCTTTTTGGAGGAGGAGACCAGCGTGCTCATTTTGATGTTAATCTGTTCTGCCTGCTGACTTGCGTTTTGTGAAATCCGGCTTGCCCGGACTGTGTTTTTTGCCACCTCATTTAATGAAGTGGTCATCTGATCCGCCGAAGAGGCCACAATATTCACCTGATCTGACATCTCATCACCGGATTGCGCCATGTCGGCAACATTGTCAGCGGTCTTCTTCCCGAAATCTGCAACATTGTTAAGAGTGGATGACATTTCCTCGTTCATGCTGGCGATGTCTGACACGGATGTGCTTGCCTGTTCTGCCGAGGCGGCGATCGTGGCAGACTGGGATTCCATTTCTTCGGCAGATGAGGACATTTGCGTGGAAACCGATGACAGTTTTTCAGAGGAATCGGAGAGACTGTTCGTTGTGTCAGCAATCTCTTTCATAATTTCCTGGAGCCTCCCGATAAATGTGTTAAACCATGCGGCCAGTTCGCCAACCTCGTCTTTCGTATATACATCCAACCTCCTGGTAAGATCGCCTTCTCCCTCGGCAATCTGTTTAAGGTTGTCCAAAATGAGTCTGACAGGCCTGGTAATACCACCGGCGAGGAAATAGGATATAAGCAGAGCGAGAAGAACGGTCGCAGCAGCCCCGAACCATACAATGTTAATCGTGTAATTTGCTTCTTTAATGGCATCAGTCTGCCGTATTTTCATAAAAGTCTTTTCGGTTTTAACAAACGTGTTGAGTCTGACATGCAGGTCATCCATGATCGCTTTGCCGGTTCCCGCCTCAGCCAGAGCGATTATACTCTCCATTGTGACATCTCCGGCACTCTCTTTCATCTTCCGTCTTTCGGCAATTTCCGGCTCGGCCGCTTTTCTATGCCAAGTGTTAATCAGTGTCTCGATCTCAGTCAGCTTTTCTACCTGATCGGGGTTATCATCAACATGTTTTTTTGCTTCCCTGATTTTATCAGTAATCATCCTTTTTCCTGCGTTGTACGGTTCAAGAAACTCCTCCTTACCCGCGATCAGAAATCCTCTTTCTCCGGTTTCCAAATCGAGCATCAGTTTCTCTATTTCCATGGCTTTCTGAATGGCTATGTGAGTATGGTCAACCCACTTGGTGGTATCAAGCAGCGATTTGATGCTTACAATGGAAGCGATACCAAGAAAAACCACGAAAACAAGAGGCACACAGCTTCCTATCATAATTTTTGTCCTTAACGCCATATCTCCGAATTTCATAATCCTCCTTCTATAAAACTCATCAAATGATGTCATTCCCCTGTTTTCACAGGGGCAGGCTCTGCGAAAGCAGGAATCTGATGATCCGTCGGTCATGGCGGTTTGCAGGAATGACATGACAGGTGATACCTTATAAAGTCATATTATTGATATTTATCAAAAATTTTTTGCATAGTCCCGTCTTGCTTCATCTGTCTGATCGTCTCATCAAACGCGGGGATAATTTTTGTATAAGGAGATTTTTTTCCGACGCACAAATGAAAGGGGACCTTTTCAAGCACAGGAGCCAATTCGACAATCTGATCTTTCAGCCCGCTTTTTTTTATGAAATATCTGCCAGTCATGCTGTTACAAAGATTGGCATCCCCTCTCTCTTTGATCAGCATGGGAAAAATCGCATTTTTATTCGGTGCCAGGTCAACCCGGAAATTCCTGTCTATCAGCTTCTTCTGACACCATGAGTTTCCCGCGTAATCAATCAGTCTGAAAGGTTTCAAATCATCGAGCTTTTTTACACCTTCCAACTGATGAATCTTGGGGTTCCCGGCTTTTACGAATATCTTTATTTCGAGAGTAAGTACAACCTCATTGCCGGATTGCGTCCAATCTCCCCGTGTGCCGCACAGTGTGATAAGCGCGTCAGCTTCTCCCTTTTTTACCATTTTCTGGGCCCGTTTCCAGGGATACCCCTTATGGATCACCTCGATTCCCATTCTTTTCCGAACAGCCTCGTCAGCAATGTCAATCAGGATGCCACGCATTTGTTTGTTCTCTTTCCAGGAATATGGCATATAATTATCAAAATAATTAAAAATCATGGTATCGCCGGCGCACAGAGGGGCGGCTGTTGCCAAAATTGTCAACATCGTTATCCATGTAAAAAGCCTTCTCATCAATTTCATCTCTTTCTCCTTTTCCCGAGAAGAAACCAAGTTTTTCCAAAAAAATCCTGGTTTCTTTCTCTGCCTAAGTATTTCCCATTCCCAAAGCCAGTTGCCAGTAATATATAACAACTGACAACCGACAACTGACAACTGACAACCGACAACAAACTAACTCAGCATATCGGCAAGCTTTTCAAGAAGCCGGGTTTTGTTAAGTTTCAGTTCCCATTCGGTGAAACCGGCCCGGAGGCCTTCTTCTGCCAGTTTCCCCTCGCCTAAGGATGTAACCGCCATCACCGGCAGATCCTTGAGGCGTTCATCTGATCGGATGGCGCGTATGGTCTCCCACCCGTCCATTCTCGGCATGACGATATCAAGAATCACCGCATCCACGATCTCTTCCTCCAAAATCCGCATCGCCTTCCTTCCGTCTTCCGCGACAATGACATCATATCCTGCCGAAGTGAGATAATCGCGTTCCACCATTCTGAAAAACGGGGTGTCTTCTGCCAGCAGAATCCGGCATCTCTCCAATGAGCAGGTCCCTTTTTTTGCCTTTTCAGTGGTGTACCATTCGGGTGCCGCCAATTCAAAGAGTCGGTACATGTCCGGAAGCAGCGTAATTTTTCCGTCAAGCACGGCTGAACCGAACAGGCCGGGGGCCATTATGGTCGTCGTGTCCAGCTCAATGACCGCATTGAGGGTGTTAATGACACGGCTCATCACAATGCCCAGCGGGTGTTTTGTCTGTTTGGGCACAATGAGTCCGACGGTATCCTCAGATGATCTTTCAGGTTTTCGGACAGGCAGATAATCCTCCAAAAAAATCAGTCTCAGTTTTTTGTCATGGTATTGTAAAAACTGATTATCCTTGACATATTCAATCTTTGACGCGGGAACACGCTCGATTCGGCTGATGAGTTCAAGAGGCACGGCAAAACGCTCCGGCGTGTTATTGTCAAACAGGAGAAACGTCTGCACCTCCGCTTCCACCGTTATCTCGTCCGAGTCCGTCTTCATCTCCTCTTTTGTTTCTTCAAGATGTCGGATCGCGGCCTTTTTCAGAATCCCCGCCACATCGAGGATAAGGGAGACTTTCCCGTTGCCGAGGATACTGACCCCGCTGAAACTTTTCATCTTTTTCAGATAACGGGGCAGGGGTTTGACAACAATCTCCTCCGTGCTTTCAATACTGTCAACAATAAGACCAAAACGGGAGGTTCCATGTTTTACGACGAGTATTCTCAGGGGTTTGTCCGTGGTCCGTTGTCGGTGGTCCGTTGTCGGTGGTCCGTTGTCGGTGGTTGGTTGTCCGTTGTCGGTGGTCTGTTGTCCGTTGTCGGTGGTCTGTTGTCCGTTGTCGGTGGTCTGTTGTCCGTGGTCACCGGCAACTGACAACGGACCACCGGCAACTGACAACGGACCACCGGCAACTGACAACGGACCACCGGCAACTGACAACGGACCACCGGCAACTGACAACGGACCACCGGCAACTGACAACTGACCAACTGACAACTGACCATCCACAACTGACAACTGACCACCGACAACTGACTCGGAAAGCCCGAGCGCTTCGTTCAGATCCACGAGAGGAAGCAGCGTGTCACGGAGCCTGAGCACATGGGCGTCCTGAACAGTATTGATACGATTTTTTATTTCATCAGGCTTTACACGGACCAATTCATCAATATCGTTTTCCGGGAGAATAAAAAACTGATTTTCAGCTTTGATTAAAAGCCCGGAAACAATGGCAAGTGTCAGGGGAAGCACAAGTGTCATTTTTGACCCTTTGTTTATTTTGGTCTCTATGTCAACCGTACCTCCCAGATGCTCGATATTTGTTATGACGACATCCATTCCGACGCCTCTTCCGCTCAGGTCCGTTATCTGTTCCGCTGTTGAAAACCCGGGACGAAATATGAGCCGAACCCGGTCTTTTTCACTCATGGCGTTCAACTGATCCTGGCGAATCACCCCTTTCTCAAGAGCCTTTCTGGCGACAGATTTCCCGTCCACACCCTTTCCGTCATCGGTAACCACCAAATGGACCTGCCCTCCCTGGTGATACGCTTTCAGTTCAATGGTTCCGTGCCTGGGTTTCCCGAGTTTTTCCCGCTCATCAGGGTGTTCGATGCCGTGGTCAACCGAATTGCGGATCAGATGCGTCAGAGGATCTGAAATCCCTTCAATGATGCTTTTGTCTAATTCGACATCTTCTCCGTAAGTGATAAGCCTCACTTCTTTATCATGACTTCTGGCCAGAGTGCGGACAATCCTGTGGAATTTGCCGAAGATGAGAGATATCGGCTGCATCCGCATCTGCATGATCTTTTCCTGCATTTCGGACGTTACCCTGCTGATATGTTGCAACACAGGGTTCAAACCAGGAGTGTTTTTCACTAAGGGAAGCGCGGTTTGCATCAGTTGGTTTCTTCCCAGAACAAGCTCACCCGCCAGATTCACCAGATCATTCAGGAAATTCACCCCGACCCGGATTTTCTCTTCCGTCTGGACCTGCCGCACGGATTTGTCCGTTATCTGTTGTCCGTTGTCCGTTGTCCGTTGTCCGTTGTCCGTTGTCCGTTGTCCGTTGTCCGTTGTCCGTTGTCCGTTGTCCGTTGTCCGTTGTCCGTTGTCCGTTGTCCGTTGTCCGTTGTCCGTTGTCCGTTGTCCGTTGTCTGTTGTCCGTTGTCCGTTCTCTCTTGCAACTGACGACGGACCACTGACCACTGACAACGGACCACTGACCACTGACGACGGACCACTGACCACTGACAACGGACCACTGACCACTGACAACGAACCACTGACCACTGACGAAGAACCACTGATCACTGACTTCTCCTTACTGAATCCGTTAAGGTCAAGAATGACGACTCTGTCGTCCGGAAGTCCCAGACCTTCCGGAACCAGGTCGGGTTCCAGTTTTGTTGCAAACAGAAAATCAAATGCAAGGTCATTATCCAGGCAGTCTGAAAGTCCGCTGACGCTTTGGATATCTAAAAATGAATCGACATATTGTCCTAATGACTCCATATTATAGATGAAATCGTAGGGGGATTTGTTCTTCTGTCTCAGATCCTTATCTAGGAATATTTTAACAGCATAAAGGTGAAGGCCCTTTGAAAGAAGCTGTTTTATATCATTTTCCGAGACATTGAATTTGCTGATTTCCGTATCTTTCCGGTCCGTCTTTTTTTCGGCAACAGTGACGGTTCGCTGCGGGTTTGAAGTATTGTCCAGAAGCTTTTGCAGGAGATCAAGTTCCTGACGGATATCCATCTGTTCACTCCCTCCCACATCATCTATCATTGCTTTCAGGGTATCCACGCTTCTGAGAAGTGCATCGATGAGCTCTGAGGAGGGCGTAATTTTTCCATCCCGGAGCAGAGACAGCGAATTTTCTATGACATGGCTGAGCGCTCCGATATTCTGAAGCCCGAAGAATCCTGAAGCTCCCTTTATGCTGTGAACTCCTCGGAAAATTCTGTTCACCACATCCCGATCAATCGTGGCGCCCCCCTGCTCAAGCGCCAGAATATCCGGTTCAATGCTTTGAAGATGCTGTTGAGACTCTTCTATGAATGCTGGCAAAAGCTCGTCATACTCTGACATTTTTACCTCCTCAGTGATTTTGTCGGTTGTCGGTTGTCGGTTGTCAGTTATTACTGGTTACTGTTCACTGTTTACTGAAAAAAGCGATGTTAAGCGAAAAAAGTTGGCAACTTTCATAAAGTTTCCTCCGGCACCGACGATTTCAATGGTTTTGGATTCATTGGTTACCTGACGATAAAGACCGACAATAAGGTTAACTCCCAGAGAATCCACAAGATCAACACCGTTTACATCTAATAAAACCCGGGAGACCTCTGAGTGTTTCTTCAGTTGCTCCGCAAAATAATCCCTCAGTTCTTCAATGCGGTTGGCAATGAGATCGGTTTCCGGAATTAGAAAAAGTGTTTCCTCTTCTTTTCTGATTTTCATTCATCTCCTCCAAAAAAATATATTTTGGTGTTTGGTTATTTTGTGTTTTGTGTTTGGTATTTTGTGTTTTGTGTTGTGTTTTGTGTTTGGTATTTTGTGTTTCGCACAGAGTTGGAAACCAAACACCAGACACCAGACACCAAACACCAGACACCAAACACCAAAATAACTAAACCCCTTTCTCCCGAAATACGAGAGAAATCGTTCCGCCAGCGACGTTTACAGCGTCAGCAACTGAATACATCACGGCCAGACCGCGGCCGCCCGATTGAAGCACATCTATATCTTCTATTTTCTTAACCGTGTCAGGAAGTTGAAACCCAGGGCCTTCATCGGATATCTCTATCCTCAGTTCTCCGTGGTCAAAGAACAGAGATAAGTCAATAAAAGCGTCAGGATTAAATTTGTTTCCATATCTTACAGCATTGATCAAAGCTTCCCGTGCGGCAAGAAATACGAGGCAGGGGTCTTTCCCTTTGGGAATTTTTTCCGGGACGCATTGTTCGACAGCCCATTTGCAAGCTTTGTCAGCCGCTTTGTAGGTGGACAGAAGTTCATAATGCAGTTCCGAGTTCTCGTTTCCTTCCCTCGCGCCGGCATCCGGCCCTTTCCAGCCTCCGCGGAGGGATTTCAGCGCGATAAGCACCATGTCATCATTCTGTCCGCTTTTGTCTAAAATCCTGTCCAGAATCTCCTGGCACAGGCCGCGGATATTCTTCCTGTCCAAACAAACGCTTCCCGATGACAGAATATCCATGATATCTTTTTTTCGGATACCGTCGGAGAAAAGAAACAAATAAGCGTCTTCATTAAATTCTGTCTCCTCGCTCAGAAAAAGGTGATCATCTTTCAGCAGGCCAAGACACATTCCGCCGCCGCTCAGTTCACGAAAATCGAGAGATCCCTCCTTTGTTTTCATGACGAAAAATCCGCCTGGATTGCCTGCGGTGCCGATTTTTATTTTTTGCCGGCGTCTGTCCCATAGCAGGGCGGTGGTGCAGAGATGGTATTTGTCATAATCCGACTTGTTCAGTTCGGCGTTAATGAGCTTCAGCAGTTTCAGGGGATTCTGATTCCTGTCCCAGTTTGATGTCAGCATACCTAAGGAGATCGCGCTGATATAAGAGCTCATCACGTTATGACCCGCAACATCCCCTAAGATGATCCCGCATCTTCCTGCCAGGTTAAACCGTCGGCAGCAGGCCAGATCTCCGCCGGCGTCCGTCAGAGGGGAATATGCAATATCAATGCTGTTGCAGGGTTCCGGGCATCCGAATTTAATCAGCTCCGCCTGAGCCTGACGTACCTGACTGACGGTTGAAGCGGCCTGTGTGCGCGACCCTTTTCTCTCTGCACGATAGACGGCCGATTCTATCAGATCGATGATGGAAATTTCAAATTCCGCCTGAGTAATGACGCCGTCGGCACCCAACTGAACGGCTAACTGAAATGTGTCCGCGTCGTGTTCCTGGGCATAAATGAAGACCAGAACCACGGGGTAATCCCGTTTGATTTTGGCCAGAACCCCCAGTCCGTCCATTCCCGAAGTAAACACATTGGTTATAATGATATGGAACCTGTGCCGGTTCGCCAAAAACAATTCCCACGCCTCATTCCCGTTGAAAACACGGGTGACTTCAAACCCGAGATTTTTTAAGAACCGGGAATACGGATCTGCTATGCTGTCATGTTCTTCCACAAGCAGGATGCGGTAGTTTGAAAAATCCAAAGCAGGGAAACGCGCCGGCTCCTTGTCGTCTGCCCGGGGAGTCGCGGGCTTGGGGCTCTCTGCCCCGTACTGTCCGATCAATGCATTCACTTTTTCAACATCAATCGGTTTGGGCAGAAAATCATTTCCTCCTGCCTCCAGGCAGCGTTGACGGTTATCTCTGGAAGTCATGGAAGAGACGATGATAATAGGCGTATCCACACCCATGCGCCGAATTCTCCGAATCGTTTCAAAACCGTCCATACCGGGCATAAGCAGATCCATGAAGATCAGCCGGAAATTCGATTCCTGCAAATGTTCAAGGGCCTCTTTGCCGTTTCGTCCCTCTGCCACACAGAAGCCTCCCGGTTCAATAAACTCCTTTAACAGTTCCCTGTTAAAAGGATTATCATCCACAATCAGGATACGGGGTTTGTTTGAATTATCCATGAAATCAGTCCGTTCTAAGTGTTTTGTGTTTTGTGTTTTGTGTTTTGTGTATGGTGTTTTGTGTTTTGTGTATGGTGTATTGTGTATGGTGTATTGTGTATGGTGTATTGTGTATGGTGTTTTGTGAACATCAAACAACCAAACACAAAACACAAAACACAAAACAACAAACAACCAAACATTGGGTCATTTTGCTTTGCCCCGGGAGACGATGATAATCAGAACCATCAGGCATAATCCGAGGCCGACTGTAGGGTATCCGGCATACTTATCGCTGACAATGCAGATATGCAGACCTGCTCCGATAATCATCAGACCGAAAATCATTCCTATGATGCTCGCCGAGGTTATCTTAACCTTCTTTTTCTTCTTTTCTTTCATTTACTGGCATCCTCGCTCGGCAGAATGTTGGTAAACTGGTATTCCTGAACCGCTATTCCTGTTGACGCTTCAAAATCTTCTTCTCCCCACTGTTCAATGGAAAGATAGCGATTGCCGGAGTCATCCGCATAATCCCATTTCAGCAGTTCCTGGCCCGGGCCGTTTCCGTTTTCATAAAAATATCCGCCTCCTGTTTCATCAAGATAAAACGCGGTTCCCTCAAATACAATCTGGTCCGGCGGATTCTCATATTCAGTGATATGCTGTATGATCCCGGAACCGACGCGGGATATCGGGATTTTTCTGCTGATGCTCCAATCGTCTTCATCATCTGACGTTTTTTCCAGATAAATGGTTTCATCATGGCTTTTCAACTGCCATTCAAAGGAGATATCCCCGGAACCCCAGTCGTAATAATGATACGCTTCAGTCCGCCAGGTTTTCATATCAAAATCAACAAGCCAGCCCACCCGAAGATTCGACAAGATGAGATCTTTCAGAGGGTCAGGCGGTTTAACCGTTTTTTTTCCAAAAAAAATATTCAGGCCCATTATTATGTGTTCCCTAAAATATACCCAGTTGTGCATATTTTCTGTCTGAAGGTTTTAAACCCCCGTTTTCACGAGGGCAAGCTTTTGAAAAGTTTCTGTCCCTAACCAATTCCCATTTTCATCTTGAGTTCCGCGAGACTGGCAGATGCGGCTGACGGTTCGCCTTTCTGAATCGCTGAATTGATTTCATCATCAACGGTTTTGTCAGCGCTTGCAATATCGCCATAGGCCTGGGCAAGGGATTCATCCTCTTCAACCTTTTTTCTCATTTTTTCCAGCAAGGCAATGGTTCCGGAGGAATCTATCATGGCTAGCTGCTGGTTGATCTTCTTTGTGGAAGCGGCTGTTTTGGCCCGGGCTTTTAAGGTGGCAAGATCATTTTCATAAGTTGATATTGCAGATTTGATCTTATTCACATTTGCCTGAAGCTGGGCGGCCATTTTTTCATGTGCCTCCCCTTCCTGTGACAGCCTCACCGCTTCCTTTGCATGCTGCTCTTTTCTTGAAAGTGCCTCGGTTGCAAGCCGGTCCGCATCTCCGCTGCTCAGGTCGCCGCTTTGCATTTTCTGTAAAAGGAGCATGGCCTTGCGCTCGTAATCAGCGGCGCGTTTTTTTTCATTCTCAGCGTCCCTTTTCGTTTTTATTGCAATTCCCTTAACTTCGGCCAGACTGGTCATGGCGCTCCGGAGATCCTCTTTAAGATCCCTGATTCCCTGCTCGGTCATTTTAATGGGGTCCTCGAATTTGTCTATGACAGAATGGGTCTCTGCCTGGCCAATCTTGAAGAGTCTTGAAAAAATTGACATTTAAACCTCCTTTTCAAAACCACGCGTGTCCGAAAACCAGATTTTCTGAAAAACCCGGTTTTCAGATGGGCATCTTTCATTGCCCAGTTCACACTTTTATTTCTGCCGGGGGACGCAAAGTTTTTGTTTCCGGCACCTTTGCGCCCCGCGCCTCTGCGAGAGCACCCCGCCAGAAGTGCAGACTACTTTTGGGCTTCTGTGAAGGATGCCTTCAGATGAAATCATTTTATGTTAATTTTAAGCTGCTTGTTCCAAAAGTTCGGCACCGTATTCCGACAGCGCCAGACTCAGGGCATGTATGGAACCTTCAAGCTCATTACGATCCAAAGTTTCCAGTTGAAGGGTATCCCGGAAAAGGACGGTTTCCCCCTTTTCGTCCAATACAAATGCGCCATGTACAAGCTCCCGGTTCATTTGCAGAAGACGTTTGAAAAAACCTTCCGAATCCGATTTCACTTTCATAATGACCTGCTCCAGCACAAGTATCGGCGCTTCACAGTCAATGACAAGATTTTTGATCCCGCTCTCCTCGTCTTCCGCCACCACAAGCTCTTCCCGCGGGTCTTCGCTGACAATGGCAATTCCCATGTCCTGAAGATATTGTTTGACCTGTTCAAATTTTTCCTTCATAGTCACCTCCCGGAACTATGTATATAACAGATTATTGTTTTTTTCAAGGGTTAAGATTTAAGGGTTAAGATTTAAGGGTTAAGATTTAAGGGTTAAGATTTAAGGGTTAAGGGGTTAAGGGGTTAAGGTTAAGGTTAAGATTTAAGTGTTAAAGTTTAAGGTCGTATGCAGGAGACCTTAACCCTTAACCCTTAACCCTTAACCCTTTTAACCCCTATATTAACCTTTTCACCGTTCCAAAACCTTGTAAAACGGACTTTCCGATTCCCAGATAATCCGGGATAATGAAGTTCGTTTTGAAAATACCTGTAAATCCTGCCAGGGTTTTATCTTTGAGATGAATTGTTTCCGTTTTGATCCTGAGTTCCAAGTTAATTTTCTGTCCCTCCTCAGGTCTGTAACCCAGATATTCCGACATGAAAAGAATATCCCTGATTAATGCTTTTTTCAGCATCCGATTTTTTTCTGTTACAGATTCTGTTTCAGCATATCGCTGATAATTTATCTGATTCAGGCCGATCCAGGGTGAAATGAACTCATACACATAAGTTTCCGTTGACCAGCCAAACCCGACCTCTTCAATCTGAAGGTTTTTTTCATAAACAGAAATTTGAATTTCATCAATAACGATCTTATTCAGATTCATGAATATGACTGAAAAAAGATTTACCGCCTTATCTGTCATTATGATAACAGCGGGAACGGCAGGTCTTCTGTTTACCAGTTTGAACTGTATCAGCGGATATCTGTCTGTCAGTTGCTCCGCGGCAAAATCATCATTATGTATCACATCATAATCTTCAAAAAGATTTTCAATAAAGTTTCGGAGTTTATGGGTCTGAGAGGGACCCAGTTTTAGGTCGTCAAAAAACAATGTTGCTTTTTTCATCTCTGATCTTTCCCGACTTTTTAATCTCAAAAATGTTCCATGCCCTTTATCATATTTATGACCATGTTCAAATTTCATTGATAACTATTGACAATTAGTGACAAGTCAGCGGCCTGCAATGCGGCCTCTGTCCGTCCCAGTTTTCTGAAATCAGATTTGGGACTGCTTTTCTGATGATGCTGAACGCGCCATTAATGTCGGCATTCAGCAGTGTCCGGAGCCCTGTAAAGACCGCGGCGGACTCTCCCGCCGCCGAAGCCTGTGTACAATAAAAAAGATACCATGAAAAGATAGGCATCTTTCATTGTCCAGTTTACACTTTTATTTCTGCCGCGGGGACGCAAAGTTTTTATTTCCGCGCCTCTGCGAGAGGTGAAACACCTCACAAAAAGTGTAAACTGCTTTTGGCTTCTGTGAAGGATGTCACTATACCATGAAAAGATACTTTCAAAAACCGGGTTTTTGAAAAAACTGTTTTTTTTTATGGTCAGGTGAAAAAAGTTCGTAGTTCCGCCCTTAGGCATAAACATTTCATTCCGGGCAAACATTCCGGACAACAATGAAAAAAAGGGACATGTCATTCCAAGCAAAAATGGCCCGGAATCATAATAGAGCGGAGCGGATACTCTGCACCGGTAAGGGCGAATGTATCCCCATACACGATTCCCAAAACCCTGTTCGGCGCGATCTCTTTCCGATCCACGGCTGTCGTTCGGGATCCCGAAAAGACAGGGGTTTGCGGTCTTAGCTTGATGCGTATGAGATCCCGCGACATCCCATACACGAATCCCAAAACCCTGTCCGGCGCTGCATCTGTCGTTCGGATCCCTGCTCTTGCTCTTGCCCTTGCTCTTGCTCTTTATCTTTATCAAACGGACAGGATTAAGATTAGGAGCAAGAGCAAGATAAAGATAAAGATAAAGATAAAGAGCAAGAGCAAGAGCAAGATGAAGAGCAAGAGCAAGATAAAGAACTTCACTCCGAATTTATGATTTCCCATACAGTAAAACTTAAATTTTTTATTTTTGCAAGCGAGTTTTAAATTTTTCTGCGGATGATCTCAAAGACAGGGTTATGCTTGGGAATGATTAAGGAATACATAATCATCTTGACACAATCTGCCAAGGGTGTTTATATGTAAGACATAATCAGGCCCGGGATTAAAAGCCTTTCCCGCGCTGATGATATTTATCCGTCTGATCCAGATTGGCAGATAATAAATTCAATACGAGGTTGAAAGAACATGAAATTAGAAATTATCAGTAAATATCCCGAAAATAACCCGCGATCTACCCCAATCCTTTTTGTACATGGCGCGTTCGGAGGCGCATGGTGCTGGGAAGAATATTTTCTTCCGTATTTTGCAGGACACGGGTATGTTTCCCATGCATTAAGCTTCCGTGGGCATGGAAACAGCGAAGGAAATGAATTTCTGTGCGTGAACGGTATCGCCGATTATGTGGCAGACCTGATTCAGGTCGTCAGAGACCTGGGGACGTCTCCGATTCTTATCGGTCATTCCATGGGCGGGCTGATTGTACAAAAACATTTGGAGTCTTTTGAAAGACCTGCCGCCGCGTTGCTGGCCTCCATACCCCATACCGGATTATTATCTGCCGCCATGAAAATGTTCTGGCGTTCTCCGATGCACTATCAGAAACTCTGCCTGATAAACATGCTCCCAAAAGATATGTGGGAATATGTGACTTCTTTTCAGGAAGTGCGTGATATTTTCTTCAGTAAAAAGGTATCGCCTGAGACCGTAAAAAAATATCTTCCCTACTTTCAGCAGGAATCGCACAGGGCAATGTGGGAAATGACCTGGTTCAAATTTCTGCCGCAGCCCTGTGAGGTGAAGACCCCGTTGCTAGTGCTGGGAGGGGAGCATGATATGATCATCCCGCCTGATTTTGTCAAATCAACAGCAAGGGCCTACAATACCCGGGCTCATATCTTTCCCGATATGGGCCACGCGATGATGCTGGATAAGGATTGGCAGGTTGTGGCAGATCGGATACTTGACTGGTTAAACAAAATCGGGCTATAATCTATTCCGCCCCGACACGGACATGGAAATCAGAGTTTTAAAAACCCTGAAACCTTGATAGTTCCTAAGAATATCTGAGTACAGGACAAAAAATGGATTCCGGGTCGGAAGTGCCGGGAATCCTGCCGATTCCCGGCACTTCCGCCCGGAATGACAGATGCCCGTTTTTCAGGCATCCGGAGTTTTTTGTCCTGTACACAGAAAAATATATAAAAATATTTCAACCCTCTCTTTT
>JAUCGI010000073.1 GCA_030378035.1 Desulfobacterales bacterium HSG2 | reverse complement strand
AGGATGTCATCCGTATTTTGCAGGCTGTCGCGGGTGAGCACATCCTCGGATATTAAATCCGAGAGGTGGAAAGAGCCTTAGGGAAGGGCGATACAGGAATCTTGCTCCCGGCATGAGCCAGTAGGAGACGGTATCTGTCCCGAAGGGCATTCGCCGGCATGCATGACATAAAAGCAATTTGCAAAATTGCTTTACATGAAATTAAGACTTCCCAAGTGCAGAAGACTTGGGAAGTCTTCAGCTAATTTAAGGAGATAAATACAATGCAGACAAAAAGAAATATTAACAAACTCGTACAAGGCGCAGTGATTCTGTTCTCAATTCTCTTAACGACTTCCGTTGTTTCTGCGGAACTGAACCTTGAATCGGTCTATCCTGATGTCGGGGTGCTGGGGCAGGATATGGAAGTGACACTGACCGGAACCGGATTTAATTCTGACACCAGGATTTTCATGTATCTGTATCTCGGAAAAACGATCATCGGTTCTGTGGATACGCCTATGTTTGCCAAGGATGTCACGGTAATCGGAGATACGGCTTATGTGGCGGATGGCAGGAGTCTGGAAGTTATAGACATAAGCAATCCTTCAGCCCCTGCCATTATCGGAAGTGTGGAGATGCCTGGCGGTCCCGAGGCCGTCGTGGCAGTCGGAGACACGGCTTATGTGGCGGACGGTAAAAACGGCCTGCAAATCATAGACATAACCACTCCTTCATTGCCTGTCATTATCGGCACAATTGACACCTCGGGATATGCTATGGATATCACCGTAATTGGAGATATGGCCTATGTGGCGGACGAATCGGAGGGTCTGCAAATTATAAATGTGAGCAATCCCTCAGCCCCTTTTGCCATAGGGTCCGTGGCCACCCCGAATTCTGCCAGGGGAGTTGCGGTAATCGGAAATACGGCTTATGTCGGAGCCTCTAACAGCGGATTGCAAATTATAGACGTAAGCAGTCCGGCAAACCCTGTTATCATAGGAGGAGACGAGAAGAGGCACTGGGCTACAAGAGTCGCTGTGATCGGACATACGGCTTATGTGGTCAGTACGAGCGGCTTGCTGATCATGGACGTAAGCACCCCCTCGGTTCCGGTCACGATTGGAAGAGTGGACACATCTGGCGATGCATGCGATGTCGCCGTAGTCGGAGATACCGCTTATGTGGCAGATAAGGATGAAGGTTTGCAAGTTATAGATGTAAGCAACCCTTCATCCCCTGTCATTATTGAAACTGTGGACACACCAGGCTGGGCAGTGGGAGTCACGGTAGTCGGAAATACAGCTTATGTGGCGGATTTGGGGGAGGGCCTCTCCGTCATACCCACCCCGGTGGAAATAAAGCCTGTCAACATTGCCGGCGAGACAAGCATGTCGTTCACCCTTCCCAGTCCTCCGCTTCCCGGGCGCTACACCCTCAGGGCGTCTGACGAGGAGGATACCTGCGAACTGACCGACGCTGTCACGTTCAATGATGCGACATCCGGATTCAGATGTGACCCTCAGGCTGTTGACGCCACCCTTGCCATAGATGAGAACACAAAAGGAACAGGCAACTTGGAAGCCACCGGCGCGGAAGACTGCGATATTGTTTTCAGTATTGCAGATCAGGGCACCAAAGGCACAATCACTCTCTCTGATGCAAACACCGGCGCTTATGCCTACACACCCGACACAGATGCAACCGGCACTGATACGTTTACCTTCAAAGCTGCAAACAGAGTTGGAACAGATATGGACACGGCTACGATTACCGTCGTAATTAACGAAGAGAGACCTCCGTTGGAATTGAAATCTGTTTATCCGGATATCGGTCTGCTTGGGCAGGATATTGAAGTAACCCTGACGGCCGACGGATTTGACGCGGACACCAAGGTTACCATCTCCTTGGATACCGGAAACAGAAAAGCGATCATCGGGTCAATGGATGCGGATTATGGTTACAGTTATTTCCATGGAATCACAGTCGTCGGAGATACAGCTTATGTGGCGGATGCGAACAAAGGCTTGCAAATTATAGATGTAAGTAATCCGTCAGCCCCTTCCATTGTGGGAACTGTGGAAATGGCAATCGGTGAGACTCGCGATGTGGCGGTCAGCGGAAATACGGCTTATGTGACAAGTGGCGATTTGCAAGTCATAGACATAAGCGACCCCTCAGCCCCTTCCATCATCAAAACGATAACGACTCCGGATATTCTTTACAACGTCACGGTAATCGGGGATACAGCTTATGTCGCAGGGGAGGAGACATTCCGAGTCATAAATGTAAGCAACCCCTCAGCCCCCTCCGTTATCGGAACTGTGAGCACAACAAGGAGCAAAAGAGTAGTGGTGATCGGAGACACAGCTTACATCGCAACAATAAGTGACGGAATCCTGATCATAGATGTAAGCAATCCGTCAAATCCGATTGTTATCGGAAATGTGAATATGTCTGCCACTGATATCGCAGCAAACGGAACCACTCTTTATGCGGCGAATCATGATAAGGGGCTGCGGATCATGGACATAAGCAATCCGTCAGATCCCTCTCTTATCAAAACTGTGGACACCCATGGATATGCTGAGAAAGTCATGGTAACTGAAAATACGGCTTATGTGGCCGATAGTACCAGCGGCTTGCAAATCATAGACATAAGCAACCCCTCAGAGTCCGCTATTATTGGAGCGGTGAGCACACCGGCATATATTAGGGGAATCACGGTGGTCGGAGATACCGCTTATGTGACGGGCCGGGGCGGTTTGTATGTCATAGATGTGGGCAACCCGACGGACTTCGGCGTTATCGGGAGCGCGAAGGTGTGGGGAATGGATGCTCTTGGAATCACAATAATCGGTGAGACAGCTTATATGACAGATTCCCGAACGGGTTTGCATGCCATAGATGTGAACAATCCCTCAAACCCTGTCATTATTGATACCCAACATATTTTCCCAGCAGGCATCAGAGGGATCAGAGTGGCCGAGGATGCGGCTTATGTGACGGATGGCGGTGGTGGTCTGCATATTATAGACATAGCGGATTCATCAGATCTTGAAATTCTTGGTTCCTTAGACACGCGATATTTTTCTGACAGGGGCCATTTTGGCAGCGGCGTCACAGTCATCGGGAATACCGCTTATATGGCGGATGAGCAGGAGGGGTTGCAGATAATGGATATAACGGATCCGTCAAATCCCGTTATTCTTGGTGCTGTGGATACACCGGGTTGTGCCCACGGTGTCACAGTGATCGGAGACAGGGCTTATGTGGCGGATGCCCACAAGGGGTTGCAGATCATAGACCTGAGCAATCCGTCAGCCCCTGTCATTATCGGTGCTGTGGATACGCCGGGATATGCGTGGGGAGTCACGGTGAACGAAGATACGGCTTATGTGGCCGACGGGCTGAAAGGGGTGCAGATAATAGATGTACATGATCCGTCAACCCCTGTCATTATCGGGGCTGCGGATACGCCGGATGCTGTCCACGGTGTCACAGTGAACGGAGATACGGCGTATGCGGCCGACGGGCTTGAAGGATTGCAAATAATAGATGTGCGCGATCCCTCAAACCCTGTCATTATCGGGACAATTGACACAAGAGGCTATGCTGAGGATGTGACCGTAATCGGAGATATCGCTTATGTGGCAGATGGCAGAAGCGGTTTGCAGATAACAGATGTGAGCGATCCTGCAAATCCCGTCATTATCGGTACAACCAGAGGCCACGCCGAAGATGTCGTGGTGATCGGAGATATGGCTTATATGGCGGGCGGACCTGGTGATGGTTTGCAAATCACAGACATCAGCGACCCTTCAAATCCTGTCAATATGGGTTTTTTTATGGCGGATCCCTCTGATTCATGGGCTTATGCCAAAGAGATCGCCGTGGTCGGAGATATGGCTTATCTTGCCGATGGCGGTGGCAGTGGTTTGAAAGTCATAGATGTAAGCGACCCGTCGAACCCTGTTGCTGTCGGCAGCGCGTACACATCGGATTGGATAATGGAGACAGAAGCTTATGATGTCGAGGTCGTCGGAGAAACAGCTTTTGTGACATTCGGATTGAGAGGTTTGCAAATTATAGACGCAAGTGATCTCTCAAATCCCATCATTATCGGCGCTGTGGATACCCCCGGTTATGCCAGGGGAGTTGGGATAATGGGAAGCACGGCTTATGTTGCGGACGGTCATAGTGGCAGCCTGCAAATAATAGACATAAGCGATCTCTCAAATCCCGATATTGTCGGCTCCGCGGATATTTCGGACTCATATGGTGTCTTTGATGTCACGGTAAGCGGAAACACTGCTTATGTGGTGGATAGTTACATCGGATTGCATATAATGGACATCAGCAATCCGTCAAATCCTGCCATTGTCAGTTCAACAGATATGTCGGTTGCCGGTGGAATTAAAGTAATCGGAGACAAAGCGTACACGGCGATTGGCCTTAACGGATTGCAGGTCATAGACATCAGCAATCCGTCAAATCCTGCTATTATCGGTGCTGTTGATACCCCGGGGACCCCCAACGATGTTGTGATAATCGGAGATATCGCTTATGTGGCTGACGGTCATGCGGGTTTGTCCATTGTGCCGCTGCCCCTGGGAGCCAAGTCTGTCAGCATCACCAGCGAAACAGATGTTTCTGTCACCTTTCCCAGCCCCCGTTTTCCGGGCCATTATACCCTGAGAAGTTCCAACAGCGAGACAAGCGACGAACTCATCGGCGCTGTCACCTTTGTGGCAATTCAGGCCCCTCCGGTCAGTCTCAGGGCAAGGGCCGGCAAGGATTCCGTCCGGCTCACCTGGGAGCCGTCCGCCAGCAAAAACAGCGTGAGTCATTACAACATCTATCGCTCCCTCTCTTACACGGGACCATATACCAAACTGAACACAGAACCGGTAACCGGAGTCACCTACACGGATGCCTCCGATCTTGCCGATGAGACAACCTATTATTACTATCTGACGACCGTTGATCTGTCGGGAAGCGAAAGCGGCCGGTCCGATGTGGCGTCCGTGTTTTTCGGCAAGGTGAAACTTCTCATTCCCGATATCGGAGGTGATCCCGGGGAACAGGTCCGGGTTCCGGTGACCTTCGCCAACGCGGACGGTATCAGGATATGCGGGCTTGACGTCTCCGTCATTTATGATCCGGACGTGATCTCCCCCGCGGGTATCGAAAAGACGCCGCTCTCATCCGCATACGACTGGATCCTTGACACGGAGACATCAGGAGTTGTCCGGGTGTCGGTCCTCTCGGAATCGGATATCAGGGAGACGCTCCGCGGAGAAGGATCCCTTTTCCATATCCTGTTCGACGTGACGGGAACCCGGGGAGAGAGCGCCGAGCTGCGATTTCAGGATGAGGGCACGTCTGTTTATGACTGCGGGGAAGGGCAGGAACAGGAGCCGCTGAACCTGGATCTGGATGACACCGGTCTCTTCACGGTCGGCGGGTATCTGCTCGGGGATCTGGAGAGGGACGGGGATGTGGATTCCCATGACGCGGAGATCGCCCTGCTCATCGCCGCGGGGAAGATGGAGGCCACAGAGGACCGGATCAGCATCGGGGATGTGAGCGGCGACGGGTTCATCCGATCCAATGACGCCGCCCTGATCCTGCGGATTGCGGAGGGACTGCCTCTGGCCCCGGAATCCTCCGGGGGAGAACGGCGCGTTGCCAGAACATCCCTGGTGAATGTGAGCATCCCGGATGTTCCGGTCCCTCTGAACGGCAGCGTATGGGTGCCTGTCGGAATCGACAACGCGGCAGGTGTGATGGGTGGAGACATTGTCGTGAACTATGATCCATTTGTCGTGACCGCCACGGATGTCCGCACATCGGGCATGACGGAAGGTTTCAATGTCGTGTTCAATACGGATGAGCCCGGGCAGCTCAGGATATCGTTCAGCGCACCCGAAGGCAGCGGACTCTCATCAGGATCGGGAACCCTGCTTGAGATGGCATTTGTCCCCCGGGCCGAAGCCGCGGAAGGGAGCGAGTCCCAACTCACGCTGACCGGTGTGCGCCTGAACGACACTTTCAGCCGTGATTTTGCCACCTCCGCCCTTCAGAAAGAGGTGGGAACCGCCGACGGCAGTGTGACAGTGGGAGATGTTCCTCCTCCTGACCTGGATGACGCTATCCGGATATTGAAGATGCTCACAGGAATGACCATCGGAGAGGATGTTGCCGATGTGACCGGGGACGGCAGGGTGGGAATAGAGGACGTCATCCATATTTTGCAGGCTGTCGCGGGTGAGCATTCTCGGATATTAAATCCGAGAGGCGAAAAGTCCACACCGTAAAACAATTTTGCAAATTGTTTAAAACCGTAAAACAATTTTGCAAATTGTTTAAAACCGTAAAACAATTTTGCAAATTGTTTAAAACCGTAAAACAATTTTGCAAATTGTTTAAAACCGTAAAACAATTTTGCAAATTGCTGATTATAACGCCTTTTGGGGAGCGAGGTGGATTCCGGGTCAAAAATGATAAAAATCCTGCCGATTTTTATCATTTTTGCCCGGAATGACAGGTCTCGGAGCCTCTGAAAATAAAGCTCCCCAAAAGGCGTTATAATCAGGCAAATTGGGCATCCTTCATTTGTCGGTTTACACTTTCGGGTGTTCCCTTGTGCCTCTCCGTGCCTTTGTGCCTTTGTGTGAGACATGAAATGCCGGCCGGCTCCGCTTGGAAAAAAGTGCAAACTACTTTCGGCTTTTATGAAGGAGACCGCAAATTGTTTAAAACCCGTAAAACAATTTTGCAAATTCTTTAAAACCGCGGGATTGTTATCGAACCCGTAAAACAATTTTGCAAATTGTTTAAAACCGCGGGATTGTTATCGAACCCGTAAAACAATTTTGCAAATTGTTTAAAACCGCGGGATTGTTATCGAACACCTTAGAATAAGGCTGGTTCTAACGGATTTTGTAGTTCTGTACAGTTCCGGCCGTCAGAGGTCACAGAGGACGCACAGAGAGCCGCGGAGATTCGCGGAGACTCCGTGCCTCCTCCGAGTCCTCTGCGGTCAGAAACGGACTCAGCCACAAAAACCGTTAGAACCAGGAATAAGGAGGTTATATGTCAAAGTTGGAAGCATTGGAACAATTGTTTAATCTGGGAAAAATCACCCGCCGGGAATTTATTGAACGCGCCGCGGCACTCGGACTGGCCGCCGCGGCCAGTCCCCTGTTTTTTCCAACACCCGCAAAGGCTGCCACGCCGAAGAAAGGCGGGCGGCTGAGAATCGGAATATCCGGCGGATCAACGACCGATTCACTGGATCCGGCCACCATGACTGATATGATGATGCAGGTAGTGATCTGCGGCCAGCTCGGCAACAGTCTGGTAGAAATCAATCATAAAATCGAACCGATCCCCGAACTCGCGGAAAACTGGGAAGCCTCGGCCGATGCAAAACAGTGGACGTTTCAACTCCGAAAAGGGGTTGAATTTCACAACGGCAAAACTATGGATGCGGATGACGTCATTCACTCCATCAACCATCACCGCGGAAAAGAGAGCAAATCCGCGGCCAAAGCCATTGTTGATCCCATTGCTGACATCAGGAAAGACGGCAAGCATACCGTGATATTCACGCTCAAAGGGGGCAATGCCGATTTCCCCTATATTATGAGCGATTATCACCTGATTATTATGCCGAAAGACGGCAAGCCCGATGCCGGCATATTCACCGGCGGTTATATCCTCAAGAAATATGAACCGGGTGTGTACACGTTTGTTGAGAGAAATCCGAACTATTTCAAAACCGGCCGGGCGCATTTTGATGCGGTGGAAACCTTGGCCATCAATGATGTGAATGCGAGAACCAATGCGCTAAAGACCGGTCAGATTGATGTGATGAACCGGTGCGAGCTGAAAACCGTGCATTTTTTGCAACGAACCAAGGGCATCCAGGTGATGCAGCAAAACGGCACCAAGCATTACACCTTTGCCATGCGCTGCGATACAGCGCCTTATGACAACAACGATGCCCGCATGGCCTTGAAATATGCTGTTGACCGGGAGCAGTTGGTAAAAACCATCCTCCGCGGATACGGCACGGTGGGCAATGATCACCCCATCAGCACGGCTAACCGCTATCATGCTTCGGATCTCGAACAGCGACACTATGATCCGGACAAGGCAAAATTTCACCTGAAAAAAGCCGGTATCGGGAAAACCGAATTCCGCCTGCACACGGCCGAGGCCGCGTATGTCGGCGCGGTGGACGCGGGGGTGCTTTATAAGGAATCGGCAACCAAAGCCGGGATCAATATTGAAGTGGTCCGGGAACCCAATGACGGATACTGGAGCAATGTCTGGCTGAAAAAACCGTGGTGTGCGGTCTTCTGGGGCGGTCGGCCCACGGAAGACATGATGTTTTCCACGGCCTATAAAGCGGGCGTACCCTGGAATGACACCTTCTGGAATCATGAGCGTTTCAACAAATTGCTGGTGGAGGCCCGAGCGGAAATGGACCAAAAGAAGCGCCGCGACATGTATGTTGAAATGCAGCAGATTGTCCGTGATGAAGGCGGGGTGGTGGTGCCGATGTTTGCCACTGATCTCTCGGCCGCAACAGATAAGATCGCGCACGACCCGCTGGCCGTTAATTGGGAACTGGACGGTTTGAAGTGCTCCGAACGATGGTGGTTTGCCTAAGAATAAAAGCGTTATGAAATATTGAAAAGTCATCCCTTCCCGCCTTCCTGCTCGGCTCGGATTGCCAAATCCGAGCCGGCGGGATTTGGCAATCCGGCGGAAGGGTGGACGAATTTATGAATCGTTGTGGCAGGGCGGACTGAGCGGCAACAAAGTCCGCCGATTCCGGAAAGGCGGACTTTTGAGTCCGCCTTACCGTGAAAACCATTTTTAACCATAATATTTTTGGGAATTATTAAGATGAACACACTGACATCCATGATACTGAAACGCGTCGGCTTCGGGGTGATCACCCTGCTGGTGATCTCCGTGCTGATCTTTCTGGGCGTGGAAGCGCTTCCCGGCGATCTCGCGGAAGCGGTTCTGGGGCAAAGCGCCACGCCGGAGACGGTCGAGGCATTCCGCAAGGAGCTGAAGCTGGATCTCCCGGCCCATATCCGATATTTTTCCTGGCTGGGCGCCTTTGTGAAAGGCGATTTCGGCAATTCCCTGTCTAACGGCAGACCCATTGCCGATCAGATCGGCTGGCGGTTTTCCAATTCTCTGTTTCTGGCCGGCATCACCGCGGCCATTGCCGTGCCTCTGGCCGTGATACTGGGCATGCTGGCCGCGCTTTACAGGAACACACTGTTCGACCGCGTGATTTCCATTTCCACACTGAGCACCATCTCCTTTCCGGAGTTTTTTGTGGCCTACATTCTGATCGCGCTTTTATCGGTACAGGTTATCCTGTTCCCCAGTATCTCCAATATTACGGACAACATGCCGTTTATCCGAAAACTCCATGCCATTGCCCTGCCGTGCCTGACGCTGACCATGGTGGTGGTGGCCCACATGATGCGCATGACCCGCGCCGCGATCATCAATGTGCTGACCAGTCCGTTTATTGAGATGGCGCGGCTGAAGGGGCTGACCCGCGCGAGAATTATTATTCATCACGCGTTTCCCAATGCATTGTCACCGATCATCAATGTTGTTGTGTTGAACCTGGCCTACCTGGTCGTGGGCGTGGTGGTGGTGGAAGTGGTGTTTGTGTATCCCGGACTGGGGCAGTTGCTGGTGGACGCGGTGTCAAAACGCGATCTGCCGGTGGTGCAGGCGAGCGGTCTTATTTTTGCGACCACTTATGTATTTCTTAATCTGACCGCGGACGTGCTGGCCATGCTCAGCAACCCGAAACTGAGAAACCCGAAATAAGGAAAAAACGATTATGACAATTATGCAATTACTTAAAGCATCGCCTGTCAGCGCCCGTGTGGGACTGGGCATCGTGCTGATCAACGTGCTTGCCGCGGTTTTCGCGCCGATAATCGCGCCTTATGGTGAAACCCAGGTGGTGGGCGATGTCTGGCTTTCCTCCGGCTCGGATCACATTATGGGCACCGATCAGTTGGGACGGGATCTTTTTACGCGTATCCTGTACGGCGCACGCAACACCATCACCATTGCCTTTCTCATCTCTCTGCTGTCGTTTTTCATCGGCGCGACCGCGGGATTCCTGGCCGCCACCCTGAAAGGATGGGTGGATCAGTTGCTGGGACGGATCGTGGATATAATCATGGCCTTTCCCACCCTCATCTTCGCGCTCATGGTGCTGTCGGTTTTAGGCACATCCATTCCCGTGCTCATTGTCGTCATCGCGATGTTGGATTCCACCCGCGTCTTCCGCCTGTCCCGCGCAGTGGCAATGGATATCGAGGTCATGGATTTTGTGGAAGCCGCTCGTCTGAGGGGCGAAAAATTGTGGTGGATCATGCGCCATGAAATTCTGCCCAATGCCATGCCCACCCTTTTGGCCGAATTCGGTCTGCGTTTTTGCTTTGTATTTTTATTCATCAGCGCACTGAGTTTTTTGGGACTGGGCATTCAGCCGCCCACCGCGGACTGGGGCGGCATGGTGCGGGAAAATGCCGGCGCGATCACCTTCGGCATTCTGGTCCCGCTGTGGCCGGCCGGCGCGATTGCGTTTTTAACCATCGGTGTCAACCTGATTGTGGATTGGTTTTTACACAGAAGCAGTCAGATCAGAAGCGTATGAAAACAACTGATTATAACGCCTTCAGAGGAGGTTATATACGGATTTGGAAGCCCGTGAACTTGAACTTGAACTTATACCTGAACCTGAAGCTGCCCGTAAATGAATGATCACGTTCACGGGCATGTTCACGTTCACGTTCATGTTCACGTTCAAGGACACGCATGTTCCTAAATCCGTTATAATCAGCTTATTTTGCAAGGCTTCATGTCGGAACCGCCGGGAATCCGGGCGCAGAACAAAGCATGCCGGATCCGGCGGTACGGAGGTACTCCGAAGGGCGGGATTCTCTTCTGTGATCCTGTGATTTCAGGAGGTTAAGCCCTCCCAAAGACGTTATAACCAGAAAACAGAAAGATTGACTTATGAGCCAAGAATTGCTGAGAATGAAAAATATTCAACTGGAAGGATTTGACGGGCAGAAATGGAAGCCCGTCATCAACCATATTGATCTGAAACTGGACCGGGGAGAGGTGCTCGGTTTAATCGGCGAATCCGGTGCGGGCAAATCCACCTTGGGACTGGCCGCCATGGGTTATACCCGGACAGGATGCAGAATCACAGGCGGTTCCGTTATGTTTGACGGCATGGATCTGATGCAGATTTCCAAGCAGGAAAAGCGCGGCCTCCGGGGTTCACGCATCGCGTATGTGGCCCAGAGCGCGGCCGCGTCTTTCAACCCGGCCCACAGACTCATCCGGCAGTTTGCCGAGATCCCGGTGCAGCACGGCATCATGACCTATGCGGAAGCAGAGAAGAAAGCCGTCAGACTGTACCGCCAACTGGATCTGCCGGAACCTGAGAAAATCGGATACCGGTATCCCCACCAGGTTTCCGGGGGGCAGTTGCAACGGGCCATGGTGGCCATGTCCATGGCGGCAGGCCCGGATATCATCATCTTTGACGAGCCCACAACCGCCCTGGATGTGACCACGCAGATCGAGGTGCTGGCCGCGATCAAAGAGATTATCAGAACAGAGAACACGGCCGCAATTTACATTACCCATGACTTGGCGGTTGTGGCCCAGGTGGCCGACCGGATCATGGTGCTCCGGTATGGCAATCTCGTGGAAGAGGGGGAAGCCAGGGAGCTTTTGGAAAATCCCAAAGAGGAATATACCCGGGATCTCCTGTCCGTCCGCAGACTGAGAGAGGAAAGCGCGCCCCCGCCGAGAGATCCGGAGGTGGTTCTGGAGATTGATGATGTGTCCGCGGCTTATGCCCCTGGCAACCCGGTGGTGAAGAATGTGAAACTGAAGATCAGGAAGAAAAAAACCGTTGCGGTCGTCGGCGAATCGGGCAGCGGCAAAACCACGATGGCCAGAATTATTACCGGTCTGCTTCCCCCTTACAAGGGCAGCATCCTCTTCGGCGGCGAGACACTGCCACCGGATCTTGCATCCAGAGGCAGGGAAACACTCCGGCGCCTTCAGATGATCTACCAGATGCCGGACGTTGCGATCAATCCCCGGCACAAAATTCGTAAAATTATCGGGCGGCCGCTTTCCTTTTATTTCAATATGCAAGGGGAAGAACAGGAAAACCGGATTGTCGAGCTCCTTGAAATGGTGGAACTGCCTGCAAAATATATGCACCGGTATCCGTCAGAACTGTCCGGCGGGGAAAAACAGCGGGTATGCATTGCCCGGGCGCTGGCTGCAAAACCGGACCTGATCATCTGCGACGAAGTCACGTCGGCCCTGGATCAACTGGTCGCGGAAGGGGTGCTGAAGCTTTTGCAGGATATTCAGAACGATCTGGGGGTTTCCTATCTTTTTATCACCCATGATCTTGCAACCGTCAAAGCCATTGCAGATGAAATCGTGGTCATGTTGGATGGCAGGATTGTCGAGCAGGGGAGCAAAAAAGAGATTCTGAAGCCGCCCCATCATGAATATACGGAACTGCTTTTGTCATCGGTTCCGGAAATGGACCCGGAATGGTTGGACAACCTTCTGGAAGAAAGGCGGGAGGCGGCCTGATAACCGCATAAGCTGACGGGGAAAAAGATATATCAAACTGACGGGGCAGAAAAAAGCTTGACGACCTGCAACTCATCTGATATGAAGGGATTATTCTGATTGTAACGGATTTAGGGGATCCTGTGAATATGCCCTTGAACTTGAACTTGAACCTGAACATTCATTTGCGGGCAGCTTCAGGTATAAGTTCAGGTTCAAGTTCAAGTTCACGGGGCTCCCCTAAATCAGAAATTATTTAAGAGACACCCGCTAAAATAAGAATTGAAACTGAATATTAGCGGAATAATTATCGTAAGGCACGCTGAGGTTTAAGTCAGACATCCGCCAAAAGGCTGCCGATTTAAGTTGGGGCACTTATGTCAGACCACGAAAAACGAAAGAACACGAAAGTATTTAAGTCCTGATTCCCCGTTTCGTGTGTTTTGTGGTATGAATTATTACAAAAATGTCCCTTTAAGTTGGCAGCCCGCCAAAACAAGGACTGACCTGCTCCTTCGGGAGATGAGGGGATTGTGACATCTTGGAAATTGTTACTGTGCCGTCTCCGTTGTTTTTGTTCCCTTGGTCTTCGTGAAGATAAAGGGGACTGACCCGAATACAGAGGGGATTGTGATTTACTGACAAAAAATGCCTGAAATCAATTACAAAGAACTGAACAGCCATCTCAGGGCCGTGAAAAAAGGGAATTTTTCCCCGGTCTGTCTGATCCACGGTGAAGAACTGCTCTGCAAGAGAGCCTTTGACGCACTTTTGGATGCATTGATCCCCGCGTCGGAGCGCGGCATGAACTATGAGCCGGTGGATAATGACAATGTTTATGAGGCCATCGAGCGGGTCAACACATTTTCACTTCTGCCAGGCACAAAGGTTGTCGCGCTCCGCGACTCACAGATATTCTATTCGAAACAGAATGAGAGCAGTTTCCTTGAGAAAGCAAAAGCCGCTTATGACGGAAAGGAGATGAAAAAGGCTGCGAAATTTATCGCGAGTCTTTTGGGTATTCTGAGCCTGACCTTTGATGATGTGAATGACAAAGCCAGCCGGACACAGAATCTGAACCTGGATTTGGATGAGTTCGGCGATGACAGATGGATCGATGAAATCATCGCTTTCTGTGTGGATAACAGAATCTCCGTGGCTGCTGTGAAAGACAATGCCGGGGATTTGCAGAAAGCGGTTGAAAAAGGCTTTCCCGAGGGAAACCATCTGATCATCACCACCGACATGGGCGACAGAAGGCGGAAGCTTTTCAAAGTCATTGATGAAAAAGGGGTGATCATTGACTGCTCTGTTCCGAAAGGCAGCCGCATGGCAGACCGGAAAGAGCAGGAGGTCGTTCTGGGTGAACGGATGCGGGAGATCCTTTCGCAAAGCGGCAAGACAATGGACCGGAATGCTTATCAGGCCATGTATGAAATGACCGGCTTTGATCTCCGCACATTCTGCAATAATTTGGAGAAACTGGTCAGTTATGCGGGAACCCGGAAGAAGATCACCGTCGCGGATGTTGAAGCGGTTTTGAAGCGTACCAAACAGGACCCCATCTATGAACTGACGAGTGCGGTATCCGACCGGAACACTCAGGACGCGCTCTTTTTCACAAAATCCCTTCTTTCCGCGGGCTTCTTTCCGCTTCAGATACTCGGCGCGATGACCAATCAGATCAGAAAGGTCCTCCTTGCCAAAGGATTCACAGAAAGCCCCCATGGAAAAGCCTGGAATCCGCGTCTTCAGTATTATCAGTTTCAGGACAGCGTAATGCCAGCAATCCGGGAATATGACAGAATTCTCTCAGACCTGCTGGCAGAATGGAATCAGACGCTTTCAAAACAGGAGGAGGCCGATGACGGAAAAAAGAAGAAAAAGGGAAAGAAAAAGGGAAAGAAAAAAAGCAAACCGCCGGCAACCGAACTTCAGGTTGCAAAAAATCCGAGAAGTCCGTATCCTGTTTATCTGATGCTGCTGAAATCCGAAAGATTTACAAAAGAGGAACTCTTTGACGCGGTTGAGCGGCTGAGTGAGGCCGACCTCAAGCTCAAAACATCGAGTCAGAATCCCAGGCTCGTGCTGGAAAGGGTTATCCTTCATATCTGTTCCAAATCTTAATCTTAATCTTTAATCTTGCTCCCAATCGAATGGTCCAGGCAAGATTAAGAGCAAGAGCAAGAGCAAGAAAAATGGATATCTCCCCTACATACGCCTTAACCCTTAACCCTTAACCCTTATAACCCTTAACCCTCAGCTCTAATGAGGCGGCCGATACCTTTTTAACCTTTCATGCAGTCTATCCAGCTTTTTCCTCTGCTCGTTATTCAGCTTCTCCTTTATGGATGTCACCGCAGGTTCAATAATTTTTTCCAGATATTCCTTTCTGTATTTATGCAGATCGTTCAGTGCGTTACCCACAATCTTTTCGATTTCAGCGGATTGGGAGGAGGTCAGATCGAGTTTGGCGGATAGTTTTTTCATCACAAACATCCGCTTTTTATCCGGGCTGGCCTTTGCAAAACGCTCGATCTTATGCCTGATGCATATTCCGGTTCCCAGCGCCCCGACCAGAACACCGATGAGAAACACCAGGACAATGCCCCCAATCACCTTTAGTTTATCCTTCTTAATCATTTAATTTGCCCCGAAGTATTGTGTCAAAGTGAATTCCAGCGGATTACCGAGAAACAGCGAAGCCAGTTCGTATTCCGAATGGAACCCTGTCTGAAGAACATACACAGATAAAATCATCGCCACAAGGCAGACCGCTGTTGCAAAACGCCATACAAACCGGTCATCAAACAGCATAAACCAGGGTGTTTCAGCATAAATCGGTCCGATGCTTCGGATCTGATTCATCACGCTCCCCTGCCATGGCTCACCGGGTTCGGCGTTCTCCTTATTATGATAAGCAATAAGCAATACCTTTTTCAGTCTGATAAGATCATTTTTAAAGTATTTCATACGCCTTTCCTAATTCCCAATTCCCAACTCCCAACTCCCAACTCCTAATTCGCAACGAGCAGCTTATGAAGTTTTTTACGGGAACGAAACGCCCGGACTTTCACATTGGCAACGCTCCACCCTAAAAGATCAGCCGCTTCTTTTCCTGAGAGGCCCTCAAGGTAAACCAGTTCCAAAACCATTCTGTCTTCAGACGATAATCTGTCTAACGCGTAGTTTAGAACCTCCCTCGCTTCTTCCCGGGTTACTTCTTCATAGAATGACTGGCTGGCCTGATCGGATATGACCTTTTCCAGCCAGTCTTTCTGGTTTTCAGTCAGAGAACTCATGGGGAGTTCGCGGTTTTTATAGGTTTTCCTCCAGAAATCATAACAGGTTCTTACTGTGATTTTAGCCAGCCACTGTTTGAAACTGCTCCTGCCTTCAAACTTGGGCAGGGACTGATATGCCCTCACAAAAACATCCTGAGCCGTCTCTTCCACCTGATCGTAAGGAACATGTTTGTTGACAATCTTAAAAACATAATTCTTATACTTTTTCAACAGATGTTCAAACGAGTTCACGTCACCTTCAAGGACCCGACGAACAATCTCAGCATCATTAGGCGTATCGTTATGCATTTTTCCGGGAAAAACCTGTTTTGTCAACCTTCAGTTCCAAGCCATCTGTCAAACATGGAACGTCTGAACTTTATCCACTCTTTCATCCGTTCCGCTCTTCCGGCTCTCCGCTCCTCTAAGGACGCAATCTGTTCAGGCGTAAGCACCGGCCTTATTTCGGAAAAAATTTTTGCCATCAGCACGACAAGCTCTTCCTGAGCCGATGCAATCGTTTGAAATGTCTGACGGACATCGGCTTCATTAAATTCTTCGACATGAATCACCGTGTCCAGATTCTTTTTTGCTGCCATAAGGCTGTCCACGGCATTCTCTGTCTGATCCCGATACTTTTTGATAATATCGGCAACCTCGGTTTTCTGGGCATCCGAAAGATCGAGCTCCATCAGGCCGCGGCCCATGCCAAATCCTCCCGGACCGCCCATGCCGGGGCCTCCCGGACCGCCCATGCCGAACCGCCCGAATTTCTGGGCCATCACTGCTCCGGTAAAGAGTATTACAAGAGCTGCTACGATACTTAATGTTTTAAATCCTTTCATTCTGTAACCTCCTTTTATACACTGCTCTCAAATTAAGATACTGCCGATGTCATAATGGATGAACCATCAGCACACGGAATGAAGCGTGAATTTCTCTTTTTCTGAAAAATGGTTATCACACTCTGCTTTTCCCCTTTCATTTACAATAGTCGCTGGGCATTTTGAAAAGGTTACAAAAAAAATTGAAGTCTGAAGGCATTCATTTAAAGTTCGTAGTTCCGCCTTTAGGCGGTGCGGTACCGCCTAAAGGCGGAACTACGAACTTTAGCGGAAAATTCATCTTGACTTACATCATTATATGATATAATAAAAGAAGTTTTTAATGATGCAAGGCAAAACGGTTAAGGGGAAAGGGAAAACGATGAGCATATACCAGCATAAAATTCTGGATGCATCAGAGATTGATCGGATATTAACGCGGATTACCCATGAAATCCTTGAAAAACACAGGGGAACGGAGAATCTTGCATTCATAGGAATTCAGACTCGGGGGGTCTATCTTGCAAAACGTATCCGGTCCGAAATTCATAAAATCGAAGGGGTTCGGATACCGACAGGGGATATGGACATAACCCTGTATCGGGATGACTGGACCCGCATCAGTCACAATCCCATTGTGCAGACCACGGAGATCGCTTTTTCCGTGGACGGAAAGCAGATTATTCTGGTGGATGATGTCCTGTTTACCGGCCGCACCATACGGGCCGCGTTGGACGCGCTTATAGATTTCGGCCGGCCGGATCGTATCGAATTGGCTGTGCTTGTGGACCGGGGTCACAGGGAGCTTCCGATTCAGGCCGATTATGCGGGAAAATTTGTTGAAACCAGGCGATCAGAGACCGTCAATGTTCTGCTTAGTGAGCATGATGGCGCGGATGAGGTTGTTATTGAAAAATTGAAGGATTGAGGAATATGGGCACCAAAGAGCACAAAAAAGATGCTGTAAAGCATGTCAGACTCGGTATCATCACCATTTCCACCACCCGGACGCTGACAGAAGATAAGAGCGGCCGCTGGATCGGTGAGCAGGCTCAGAATGCGGGGCATGAGGTGGTATTTCATCAGGTGATTCCGGATGATGCCAAAACGATAAGCAAGATGGTCCCTGATGTGATTCGGAATCACGCCCCTCACGCGCTTTTGCTGACCGGCGGAACAGGCGTCAGCATGAAAGATGTCACCATTGAGGCGGTGAAGCCTTTGTTTGAAAAGGAACTCACGGCCTTCGGAGTCCTTTTTGCACAGTTGAGCTTTGAGGATATCGGTTCGGCAGCCATCTTATCCCGCTCCACCGCCGGCGTGATCGGAAAAACAGCGGTTTTCTGTATGCCGGGGAGCCTCAAAGCATGTCAACTGGCCTGCACATCGCTGATCTTTCCGGAGCTGGGGCATATTGCGAAGCATGTTTATGAAAGATGAAATTCTTTATCTTTATCTTGCTCTTGCTCTTGCTCTTTATGGATGACCCGGGTGTGTTCTCCACGCCGGTGGTGCGACAGTTCCGTGCGGGCAGTTATGAGACCCGCAACCTGACCACTCGCCGCAAACACAGGGAGGCGGCCTTCGACCTTTTAATCCCCGTGGGTCTGTGCTCATTGACGGCGCTTGCGAACATTCAGTTAATTTCACCATGTCACCCGTCCCCGGCCCCTGACGGAGGAGGATTCTCCGAGGGGTTCTCCCGTCACCGTTCGAACCCGATTCGGTACGTTGTCCACGGGTCTCCGCGGCCCAGGTTCTTTTCCGGGACAATCGCTTGTCCGTCACTGCGAACAGCCACCTTCATCAGGATGTCGGTGAGATTGGCTCTGTGGTTGTCACCCCCGGAATCACCCTCTCCCTCACCGCCTCCGACCGCCTCCTGAAAAGCTTCGCCGAGCATGAGCTGCCACCGGCGATATGTCCGGATCGCAGGGCTGGGAATATGCCGCTTTGCAGGGAATGAAAAGAAAAAAACTCAGGATTAGGGTGATGCATTTCATCATGATATCCTCCTTTCGGGACGCGGAGCGTCCTAGCTGCGTTCCCACGCGGAGCGTGGGAACGAGATGAATACCGTATATATAACGGGTTACAGATTGTTTCATCCGAACACTTTTTTATGTTACCTCTGTAATTCATTGTTATTGCTGAATTAGGAGCAAATTACAACTTTCCCGGATTATCAGAAAATAACTGCTGACAAGCCGGAAAAAATTATGTCAGGCTTCTGATTTTCTGACAGTCCGAGGTCAAATTTTTAACCTTAAAATTTCCGGGGAGGAACTGGCCTGAACAAAAGGAGGACGATATGATAAAAGAACTGTCAACCCGCTTGACTTGCTTGGGATTCGCTACTTTCGCCGGCAGTCCAAAGTTGTTCAAAAAGTCGTTGGTAATTCTCGTACATTTCACCTCCACGGCGGTATTTATAGATTTTGGCGTCTCTGCCGTGAGCGTGAGCGAGATAAGGGCTGAAGTAGGCATACTTTTCTGTGATGATTATTCTGCCGATATGCGGGTAGTTGAATCTTCGCAGTTCAACCTCCCCTGATTCCAGATACTTTTGAAGAAATTCCACATTTATGTTAATCTGCTTACCAAGCACCCCTTTGCCAAATGCCTGATCAAATTTGGCCACCTCCTCGTCACGCTGCATGGTCCAGTCATATTCACCATGCTTCAAAGATGTTTCCGGGAGCAGAATACGCACATGGACTGAATTATTCAAAGCTCTTGAGAAGAGTTGGCCGAATGTGTCACGTTGAAACTCATTTCCACGGCCTGTCAGGATGGCGACATGTTTCGATTTTTTAAAATCTGCCCGAAGGTCGTGTTGAGCCTCTTTTTTGCTTTCATATACAGAATCTATATCTATGTCCATGAGGCGGGCTACTAATCCCGTAAATATCCACTTGGCTTTTTTAGAAAACAAAGCTGCTCCGATGATAATAACTATTCCGGCAACTATAGAAGCCAGAAAATTAGACAAAAATGTTTCCATAATTTACTCAATCCTTTCTCAGTTTGGGAATTATATCAGTTTTCTTCATAAATTCCACTAAAAACCGGGCAGATGCCTCGGCAGCATAGTGACGAAACTGATCGTTTTTATCCAAGTCTCCGTAATCGGAAACTCCTTTGACCATAATCATTTGAATATTCTGACCTTCCGCAGCAATGCCGATTGCCGAACTCTCCATTTCCACTCCGAGGATTTTATATGTCAGCCGTTCCAATTTGGAGAACAACTCAGGGACTTGCTGCACCTGTCCTGTCGTACCCATCGGGCCAATGTGGACTTTTAATTCTGCCGGATCCGGTTCGAGCGGGTTCTCTTTCCATGAGGAGCTTTCTACTCGATCTGCTCCGTCAGATGTCAGTTGAAATTCAGGTACTTTCACCAGTCTTTGTTCAATTAGTCTCCGGATCGTTTTGTCCCAATCCGGACATTCACTGGCACGGTCATTATGTTCTCTGAGATGCTTGTTTTCGTCTTCCGATGCATACAGAGTATGAAGCACCCACCGTTCCTGATGAGCATACGATTTGGGACGCTTCCTTCGGATGGTTTTAATCCATTCTCTGGAAAAATCCTCGGCTAACAGTTTCCAGCGAGTATCCAGATTATGCGTTATGATGTCGTGATAATCGTCCTCGACCCGAATGCCATCCTGTTCACTGGCCTTTAATTTCCCTCCATCAATCTTGAACACGCGATCCGCTACAATCACATCCCCGAGAAAAACCTTTTCGGGGTTGCCTGCACAAATGCCGACCATCGCAACACAACACGGTTCCAACTCTTTTATCAAGCTCGCCGCTTTGGCAGCGGCATGCGCTTCACCCATTCCCAAAGACCGTGCCGCTGCTACTGTAAAAAGTGTTCCATCTTCATGACGAAACTTTTGGGTGTGGTAGGGATAGCCTGACCGATCTTTATGATCTTGCCATTTGCCTGATTCCCCCCGGCATTTCAAAAGCTCATCTAATTCATCCTTTAATGCTGTAATGATTAAGACATCAATATCAGGATGTTCTTCTTCATGCCTCATTTTCTCTTGGGAAGGTTCCGTGGTTCTTTCTGTATCTTGAAGCGGTGAACCAGTGTGTAGCTTTTCTTTTTCCAACTCGTGTAAAAGTTTCAGCAGGTATTCATTTTCAGGAGAAACATCCAATCCTTTTTGACAAATTACTATTGCTTCTTCCGAGCGGCCTTGTTGGTGAAGAAATTCAGCATATTTGCAAAAAACATAACCTACTTTAGAATTTTCAATAGCTTTTTTAAACAATTCTTCTGCGGCCTCCGGTTCGTTTTTTATGGCTTTTAAGCGAGCATGGTTGGCGTTTGCGCTACTATCCACAGGATTTTTATTTAATGCTTTTTGCAACAAAACTTCAACTTCCTGATATTTTTCCCTCCATTTGAAGTCAAAAACAAAGTTACAAAAAACCGATAAAAATGATTCAGGTTTGGCTTTCAGCCCCCGATCATAGACCCTCCTTGCTTCATCGTCCTCTCCCAACTTCTGTAGCAATGTGCCATAGGCTAAGTACAGAGCTTCTAAATCCGGCTTTGTTTTCAATCCCTGCTCATAGACCCGCCTTGCTTCATCATCCTCTCCCAACTTCTGTAGCAATATGCCATAGGCTAAGTACAGAGATCCTGAATCCAGCTTTGTTTTCAGTCCCTGCTCATAGACCCGCTTTGCTTCCTCATCCTCTCCCAGCTTCTGTAGCAATGTTCCATAGGCTACGGATAGAACTTCTGAATCCGGCTTTGTTTTTAATTCCTGCTCATAGATCCGCTTTGCTTCCTCATCCTCTCCCAGCTTCTGTAGCAATGTTCCATAGGCTACGAATAGAAGTTCTGAATCCGGCTTTGTTTTCGATCCCTGCTCATAGACACGCTTTGCTTCCTCATCCTCTCCCAGCTTCTGTAGCAATGTGCCATAGGCTAAGTACAGAGCTCCTGAATCCGGCTTTGTTTTCAATCCCTGCTCATATATCCGCTTTGCTTCCTCATCCTCTCCCAACTTCTGTAGCAATGTGCCATAGGCTAAGTAACTTTCATTTTCATAGGGATTTGCCTTAATCCCTTGTTTATACATTTCAACAGCCTCTTGCATATCTTCTCTATTTCCCCTTTTTAATAATAATTCTGAGCATTTGAGACAGAATTGCGCTGTTTTTGGAAAAGCTGGAATACCTCGTTTATATACTTCGATAGCTCTATCTTTTCGATTATTCTCAATCTCAAATTGGGCATATACGTTGTACAAAGCATAGTCTTTCCGAAACCGTCTTAATCCCTTTTCAAAACAATTTCTGGCCTCTTTGATCTTTCCGCGACGCCCTAAAAATTCACCGTAGAAACGCACATAATAGGGAGTATAATTGTGCTTAAAAACTTCCCGAAAGTGGTGGTCAACGGTCGCAAACTCCACGTTCCGTTTATCCAGCAAAAGGGCATAGTAAAAATTAGCTTCCGCATTCATTGAATCCATTTCCAAGGCCGCCTGATACGCTTTTTCTGCCCCTTCAAACTCCTTACTCTTGTAATATTCTTTTGCCAGCACTCTTAATTCATCAAAACTGTCCAAAGCTGTCTCAATGGTCTTCTCCAGATCACCTGTCTGACGATAATGATGGTGGCGTTCAATATAATTTTGCACAACTTCCAATGTGGCTTTCCCCGACTGCTGATTCAGCAATTTTTCATAAAACCCCGCTGCCATAACATGACAATACTTCAGGTGCTTTCCCGACCTGCTTTTCAATTGATGGTAGGCAAAATCAGTTACAATGGGATGCTGACTGTAATGCTGGCTATCCGCATCAAACTCAAACAAAAACTTGTTGGACAAGCTCTCGATCAATTCATCGGACGATTCAAATACCAGAAGCCCTTTGAACGGAACAGGGCGGCGGTAAACAGAAGCGTCAATCATCAACCGTTGTTCTTCTTCTGAAAGTACGGTTTCATAAACTTCTTTCAGCAACCTTTTGCTACACCGTTTTCCAAAGTAATCACCTTTCAGCACCTCCTCAGCAGGGAGCTTTTCTGCCAGAGTGGTGAAAATTTTGAGAGCAAAAGGATGTCCCTTGACTTTGCGGCAGATATTCTCCAAGGTTCTGCCATCAGCGTTCAACTGGAGGTGGCGTAACAGGTCTCGGCCTTCAGTATTGCTCAGGCCTTTGATTTCCTTAGCGTAGTAACGTCCTTTGTATCTCTCGTTCAGCTTGGGATGATAACGGCTGGTGAGAATGATGCGCGAAGGAAACTCCGCATTCAGAAGAGCATTAATGAAATTCTGAACATTTTTTTCACTAATCTCGTTTTGCTGATTCAGGGCAAACTGGAACTCATCCAACACAATCAGACAGGTAATTTTGCACATGGCTTTAATGACCTTTTCAAATTTGGTGTGTAATTTCGCCCCTTGTCTCGTGCGGATGGCTTCCACAGAATCATCCCTCTGAGATTCAAAAAAAGCGGCCAACTGTTTCAACAAAGCGTCAAAGATAATATGGCGTTTTTCCTTGCCGCGATATTCTTCACCCTGATTCAGAGAAATCCAGACTACCCGATCCTCAAACCGTCTTCTGACCCGTTTGGCTAACCGTGCGGCTAACATGCTCTTGCCTACACCGGTCAGTCCCTCAATTACCAGAATCTTGTGGTCATCCAAGGCCTTTTCCAATTTTTTTAATTCCTGCTGTCGCCCTATGAAATCCGAAGTATCAGGAACATTTGTCAGAGGAAGACGGGCTGCGCGTAATGTTGAATATTTCTCTCCTCCCAATGCCAGTGGAAGCAGTTTCATAAACTGAGTGACGCTCATTTTCACATGATTTTTGGAAATATCTTTCCCCGCCCATGTGCCTATGAAGCTAGTAAAGACTTTTCCAATAAAGTAAACAGGTTTTTTTTCTTTAAGAGAATCGTCTTGAAAGGCTTTTTCATATAATTCTTTGAAAAACTGATCCCGGAAGCTCAGATAATTGTATCCTACCAGCACAAGGGGCTGATTATCGATAAGGCGTGCCAATTTTTCAAACAGATAGGAATTTTGTGTCTGCCACAGCCCAAAATCCTCTTTTGTTATGACAAGCCCGGAGGGCTGAGTAACAGAACCGCAGAGATGCCAAGCTGTCAGTTGAAATTCTTTTGTTTCTTCATCCAAATCCTCGTCAGGCATCCAAACATGAACCGGACGTTGAATAGCATCACACCCTTTTTCCAGAGCATTTTCATAACGCGTGGTCAATACGGTTTCCACTCCTGGAATTTCCACCAGAGTCTCATAAAACTGGCTGGTCTGCTCCACCACAAATTTTTCAGCTACGGAATTATATAATGCTTCTTCACCTTTCACCTGTTCATAATGTTCTGCTACCAAGTGCAGATCTTCGGAGCTTTTGGTGAACTCGCTTTCCTTTGCCAATGTAGCGGCTAACTTTTTTTCGTCGGGAATATTAGAGTCGATTCCAATATCAGTCCCGATGAAAACGACAGCTTCTTTACGACGTATCCAATCCAGCATGGGATTGGGAATGGGAAGTTGTTGTGATCGCATGAATACTTACCTGATTATAATGTGCTCAATTTATTATTCAAGAACTGGCTGATGGTTCCCATGAAATTCGTTTCCCGGATAAATGACCTGCTCCGGTCTGAGTTTATGACAGTCAAGCTTAAAGTTTCTCTGTCGCGGCTTTTGTCACCTTTTTGGTCATACGAATCGAGCGCTAGCCGGTCCGGGTAACCGAATATCTGTCAGGCAGAGATTTATCTTGACATAAAAATTGCGTTACCGCGTTACTGACAAATAGTAGCAAATAGTAGCTTTCTGATTCGTTTTGATGTATTTTGCAATTGGAACAGCCAGCTTTTACACTCTGACATGATTAAATTATGGTATAGTAACATAAAATTGCCGTGAAAGAAACAGAAAATCTGAATCTGAAGTAGGAACAGCCATTTTTTCCCTCTTCCTCCGTGCCTTTTCTTTGCGCCTTTGGTTTTTTGCTTTTTATGCCACCCAGCCA
>JAUCGI010000072.1 GCA_030378035.1 Desulfobacterales bacterium HSG2 | reverse complement strand
GATTGGCAAATCCGAGCCGCCGGATTTGGCAATCCGACGGGAGCATGAAGGGGCAAGTTCGTACCCGCTCGGCTCGGATTGGCAAATCCGAGCCGCCGGATTTGGCAATCCCGCGGGAGCATGAACTTAAAAAGTGGTGTAGTAGTTAGGTACGGACTTAAAAAGTGATGTACTACTGATTTCCATGCAGATCAAATTTGCAATTTGACTGCCTTGCTTTTTTTATTTCCCTTTGTTACTTTCTTTTTTGCCCTGAGGTCTTCATCTCACTTTTACCGTGAAAATACATTCGGACTTCCGGTGTTGTATATGAATAAAAATTAAAGGAGATTGTAAAAATGAAACTCGGAATTACAGGCCTTCCCGGATCAGGAAAATCGACGGTTTTTGAAGCATTAACCCGGAATATCTCTGATGCGGGCCATAAGGGGGAAAACCGCATAGGTACCATACGGGTGCCGGATCCCCGCGTGGATGTTCTGAGCAACATGTATCAGCCAAAGAAGACCATTTATGCCCAAGTGGAATATTTTCTTCCGGGAATGCCGGGTCACGATAAGGAAAAAAAAATAAATCGGAATCTTCTGACGCCGATAAGGGATTGTGACGCCCTGATCCATCTGATCCGAAACTTCGGGGGATACGGTTTTGAGGAACCGACACCTTACAAAGATTTTCTGAAGCTTGACCAGGAGCTGGTCCTTACCGATCTCATGGTGGTGGAAAAACGCCTGGAACGTATGAAACTTGACAAAAAGCGGGGCAAGCCGACTGAACAGGAGGAGGTTTCGCTTTTGACCGAATGCCTGAAAAAACTTGAAGATGAAATTCCTCTGAGAAAGTTTCCGGACATTGCTTCCGCGCATCTTCTGAGAGGCTATGCCTTTTTGTCCGGCAAACCGATGCTGGTCTTATTCAACAACGAGGACGATAATGACGGTTTGCCGGATGTGAAAGATTTGATTTCCAGCGAAGACTGTATAATAATAAGGGGCAAACTCGAACAGGAACTTGCACAGATGTCAGATGAGGAGGCAGAGGACTTTCTCAGGGAGTTTAATATCACCGCTTCCGCAACCGCCAGGGTCATCAAACGGTCATATCAGTTGCTGGGGCTGATATCCTTCTTCACAGTGGGGAAGGATGAGGTAAGAGCCTGGACCATAAAAAAGGGAACTCATGCCCTTGACGCTGCCGAGGTCATTCATTCGGACATTAAAAAGGGGTTCATACGGGCAGAAGTGCTTTCATACAATGACCTGACAGATGCGGGCACCTATCAGGAAGCAAGAAAAAGAGGTACTGTAAGGCTTGAGGGCAAGACCTACGAAGTTCAGGACGGGGACATTATAAACTTTCGTTTTAATGTCTGATCCATAAGGACTTGCTCTTAATCTTAATCTTGCTCTTGCTCTTGATCTTGCTCTTGATCTTGCTCGAATGGACGCGGCAGGAGCAAGATTAAGAGCAAGAGCAAGATTAAGAGCAGGAGCAAGATTAAGAGCAAGATTAAGATTAAGATCTCGTATGCAAATATCCGGACACCCGAAATAAACCCTTAATTGTTTCGATACACCCATGAATATAAAGTGTAAAAAATGCCAGGCGGTCTTTAACCTTGACAATACTCTTGTCAAGCCGAAAGGCATCAGAGTCCGTTGTACAAAATGCAGGTATGTATTCGAAGTTTATCCCCCGACTTTTGAGATTATCAAAAACAGCGGGTGTCCCCTTTACAAAATGGGAGAAGAATTTCAATTATTAAGGAATACCTTTTCGCCGCCCCATAACAAACCTCCCTGTCTCATACTTGTCAGAGATCTGATTAAAATTGTTAGCGAAAAACTCCCCCTTTCACAATCTCCGGAACAGAAAGAAAAATCCTGTGCCGGCAACAAGCCTGGGATTGGATTTACCTGTAGCGGTTGTACGGGATTCATTCAGTTTGCTTACAAAACCGATTTGAGCAGTGAAGATGACAATTATACAGACGCGCTTGTAAGCGTACTGAGCCGATTTCCCATCTTTGACAGCCTCGGTAGGTACGCTATAAAAGAGATTGTTCCCTTTTTAAAACTTAGCAGGTTTGTCAGCGGCGATTTCATACTGAAAAAAGGGGATTTCGGCAGATTTTTGTTCATCATTCTGTCTGGCAGGGTTGATGTTCTGGACGGCGATGGTATGAGCATTGCATCCATGGGAAAGGGTGATATCTTTGGCGAAATGAGCCTCCTCAGCGGCGTACCTGTCGGCGCGACAATAAAAGTTTCTGAAACTTCGGCAATTTTACGGATAAACGGCGAGGATTTCAGAAAGGTTCTGACCCGGCACCCGACCTTTCTGATGAATTTTATCCGTTTGCTTATTCACAGAATGTCTGAAATAAATCTTTCAAGAATGGATGAGTTTGTATCCGGAATAACGGGGAAACTTTCCGAAATACCTCCCTCAGATTTGTTTCAGGCATTTAATGTCGGTGAAAAGACAGGTGTGTTAACCTTGAAATTCCCTGAAAAAACAGCATATCTCTCTTTCAGGGAAGGGAAGCTTATCAATGTCAAGTACAGTGAAAAGGAGGGGGAGGAGGCTTTTTTTGAATTGTTAAAACAGAGAAAGGGTCGTTTCAAATATATGTCAGGTTTGTCACCGGAGGAGATGAGAGCCTCTGAACTGGGGGATTTTATGGGACTTCTGATAGAAGGTCTGAAAAGGATAGATGAGGAGGACAAACATTTCCTTCGGACCGTAATTCCACTTTGATTTAAGGTAAGGGGTAAGAGTATGAAATTCAAAGATGATGAATGGCTGACCGACTATGTGAACGCGCTCCATTTCACCGTCAGATGGTTTGAAGGACGGCAAAAGGAGAGGGATGTTACAAATGTTTGCAAAACTGAAACGAGAGCCTTAATTCATGAGGCCATTTTATGTAATATTCCCATGGAAATTTTTAGTATTCAGAGGATAACCGAAAGAATTGACTCTGCTGAAGCTGATATCGGAGAGTCCGGCGCTGAATCCGTACAGATGGAAACTTATAAGGGGGACACGCTTGGTCTGATTTCCGATTATGCCTTTCTTTGCAAGGGGTTTGAAGAATTTACGCAGGATGACATGATAGAAGAATGCTCCGCATATTTTGCGATGATATATCCTGATATGGAAGATATGAGGGCAACAATCACAGAGATTTTTAACATGGACATCGAATCGGGAGCAGTTGAAGAGATAAGGTCGGGAATATACCGGCGCGTATTGAAAGACTGATTCTTGATCTTGATCTTGATCCTGATCTTGATCCTGATCGCAACAAAAACAGATCAAGATTAAGATTAGGCTGTCTAAAGTGTCAGCTAATTTCCTGTTAAAACGGGCATTGCGATCAGATTTTTCAGGGCCGGAAACCGGGCAGAAAATAATGGCTGAAAACGGCATTTTCAGATGGCTTGGATTGAGATTAAGATGTCATTTCGGTTAAAATTATTTTATATTTTTTTCCTTCTTCCTTTACATAATAAATATTTTGTAGTATATAGGCAAAATCCTGCTGAAAGCGGACCTTGACGGCACATTCAACATCGTAAGAAAAGTGGTTCCCGGAATTTTAGGGACGGGACAGTGGTTCCTCCCGCATTGCAGACTGCTGACATGTCAATAATTGTCAATGAAACTTGGACTTTCAGATAGTAACGGTTATTAGATGAATATTCGCTTTTGGGGAGTACGAGGTTCCATAGCGTCCCCTCTGACGAATGCCGCGCTCGAAGCTAAAATTACAAAGGCGGTGCAACTGGGGGTGGAAGCGGGTTTGACCAGTGACTGGCAGATTCCCGAGTTTATAAGGAATTTGCCGTGCCATCTTCGACAGACGGCCGGAGGAGACACCGCGTGTGTGGAGATTCAGGCAGGAGACAATCTGCTGATTTTGGACGCCGGTACCGGCATCCGCCGCCTGGGGTCGCATTTGGTTCAAATGTGCGGGAGAAATGCCATTGAGGCGCATATACTGCTGACGCACACCCACTGGGATCATATCAGCGGAATTCCCTTTTTTGTCCCGGGTTTTGATCCGAACAACAAACTGATAATATACGGACCGAGTCCGGAGGTAAGGGATCGCGTAAAAAACCAGCAGAAACCCGAATACTTTCCCGTGCCATTGGCCCCGGCGTTCAGATTTGTTCAGTTAAAGGAACAGGAAGAATTCCGAATCGGGGATGTCAGGATTGAAACCTTGCTGTTGAACCATCCCGGAAACAGTTATGCCTATCGGATTACCCATAACAACAAAACAGTTGTTTATGCCACGGACTCAGAGTATAAGGATCTTTCGGCGAAAGCCCTGAAGCCGTTCACTGATTTCTTTGACGGTGCGGACCTGCTGATATATGACGCGCAGTTTACGTTTCTGGAAAGCATTGAAAAGGAAGACTGGGGCCACAGCAACGCGCTCATCGGCGTTGACATGGCGCTTCTCTCACATGTGAAAAAGCTTGCTTTCATACACCATGATCCGACGTATGATGACAAGAAATTATGGGATATGCTGGAGACGGCCAATGAATATCTGCATATTCACTGGCCGGATGCGGAACTTCAATTATATCTTGCAGTTGAGGATATGAATATGACAATCTGATTCAGGAATTCAGAAATTTGTTGAAGGTTTATGAATCATCCGGGTTGATAAAATCGCAACCCGGAATTAAGGATTATTATGGATATTACAGAAAGTGCACTGGGCAGTGTCTCACAGATTAACCTGGAAGGACGATTCGATGCCAATACCTGCGGAACAGTCGAACAATTCATCCGGGAAAAGATAGGAGCAGGCGGACGCCATTTCGTACTGAATATGGAGAAAGTGCCGTTTATCGCAAGCGCTGGATTGCGGGTCATTCTTGTATTTGCAAAGGAGCTGCAGAAAGACGAGGGCGACTTACACCTTGCGAATCTTCAACCCAATGTTACCAGAGTCTTTGAGATCTCGGGATTAAAGAACGCCATACGCATCTTTGATGATGTGGACAGAGCGTCCCGGGAGTTCGGACAGATGGCTGAAAATCAGTAGTTCTGAAAACCGGGCCTGTCATTCCGGCCGAAATCCCTGATAAAAGATGTCCCTGACAGAAAATGCCAGGGACAGGTTCCCTGACAGAAAATGCCAGGAACAGGTTCCCTGACAGAAAATGCCAGGGACAGGTTCCCTGATAAAAGACGGGTTCTCTGATAAAAGACGGTTCCCTGATAAAAAATGTCGGGACAGGTCCCTGATAAAGAACGTCAGGGAGATCTCTGGGCCGGAATCCGCCGCCTTTTATAGCTGTGGCCAAAAAAAACTTTCAGAACTGCTGAAGGCATCCTTCACAGAAGTCCAAAAGTAGTTTACACTTTTGGGTGATATGGTTTCACCTCTCGCAGAGGCAAAGGCGCTGGGAAACAAAAACTTTGCATCCTTGTTGTAGAAATAAAAGTGTAAACTGGGCAATGAAGGATGCCCTGCTGAAAATTGAAAATTGAAGATTTTTTCAATTTTCATTTTCAATTTTCAATTTTCAATCTTCAATTTTATGGGGACATGATGCAAGAACGACTATCCTTCGATTTTCCGGCAAATACTGTGAACCTGGAGAAAATAGGCGAACTGGCGGCCCATGCAGGACATACGGCCGGATTCAGCGAGGCTGAAATCGGTGATATTCAACTGGCGATTGACGAGGTATGCACCAATACAATCATACATGGCCTGAAAAAAGATCCGACCCGGACATTTCAACTGATCATTCAGTGGCAGTCCGGAGAGATTGAAATTCTGATTTATGAGGCCGGAGACCCTTTTGATCCGGAAGGCATTCAGGTTCCTGACACGGGGGCGCCTTTGGAAGAGCGATCTGTCGGGGGGTTGGGCATCTATCTTGTCCGTGAGGTAATGGACGAAGTGACTTATGGCACGGATGAGGATGGTGTTAAAACCTTATATATGGCAAAACGGGTAAAATAGGGGGCATCCTTTGTTTATGGGTTTACACTTTTACGTTCGTCGTTCCGGCACGGCACCGCCTAAAGGCGGAACTACGAACAGGCATATAAATATATGAGTCTGCGAACCAAACTGCTTGTTTTTTCCATTATCCTGGCGCTGATTCCGGTTGTCATCGTGGGGACGAGGATGATTCAGATCACCAAGGATGAACTGAAAAGCTCGGCCAATGAACATCTCAGCGCGGTGGCCAGCCGGGTCGCGCAGGAGATTGACAACTCCACCCAGCTAGGCCCGCTTCGGCTGATCCGGAAAGCTGTGGAAAATAAGAATCTCGGTGGCAAGGAAAAACTCTCTCTGCTGACCGAGGTCATAAAAAATGTAACCGACATTGTGGCAGTCCAGATTTCCGTCGAAGGGTATTCTTCCCCGATGCTCGTCACCCAGGTTGAATTTTCCAATCACCTCAGAGCGTCATCCCTGATGCCGAAAGAGACTCTGGAACTGAAACCCGAACGGATTGCGGCGCTGTTGAAAAAAGAGGATCTTTTTGCGGGCGACGTGGTTTATCTTCCGGAGGCGGATGCTTGGCTGCTCACAATAATCCTTCGCTTGGATGAGGACAAATTCGGCTATCCCGCGACGCTTTCCGCCCGAATAAACCTGGGCAGCCTGAGACAGAGCATTGAAAAGGATGAACAGACTCATAAAATCTTTATCACCCTGATAGATCCCGAAAGCCGTCAGATATTCGACCCGGACAGAACAGATATCAGCGGGCGCAAGCTGGTCCGAACGACAATCGGTTTGCTGGCTTCTGATACCCGTATCAGCGGGGTGGAACCATATACCCGCCCTTCCGGTGACAAGATGCTGGGGGCTTATGATTTTCCGACCTCCCTGAACTGGGGGATAAATGTTGAGAAAAACGACGCCGATGCATATATGGCGGTCAACAAGATGGTGAGGGACTGGTATTACTCGATCATTGCCGGCTTTTCCTTTGCGGTTATTGCCGCTATTTTTGTGTCTGTTTCCCTGACCGGGCCCCTGCGTCGGCTGACCCAGGCCGCGCACAGGATTTCAGGTGGCGATCTCTCCTTCCGCATAGAGGGGAAGGAAAAAAAGGATGAGATCGGCCAGTTGTCCCAGACCTTCAACAAGATGTTGGGCGATCTCCGCCAGTATATGACCGATCTGGAAGAGACGACAAAGGCCAAGGAAAGGGTGGAGAGCGAACTGAACTTGGCAAAGGAGATTCAGGAGAGTTTTCTTCCCAAGACGTTTCCGGAATTGGAAAGGATTGACATATGGGGGAAATGCGATCCTGCCCGGGAGGTGGGTGGGGATTATTTTGATTTTTTCCAGTTGGATGACAAGAATTATGGCATGGTCATCGGTGATGTTTCCGGCAAGGGGGTTGCTGCCGCCCTGTTTATGGCGGTAAGCCGGACTTTGTTCCGGATTCTGAGCGCTCAGGAGCTTTCTCCGGACCGGGTGCTGACCGAATTCAATGACCGGCTGGTTGCCCTTGATCAGGGGGCAAACATGTTCATCACGTTGTTTTACGGGGTCTTTAACTTGGATACCGGCCGGCTGCTTTATTCCACTGCGGGTCATAACATGCCTTACATCCGTTCATCCCGGAACGGGGAGGGTGGGTTTCAGATGCTGCCTCCTGTCGAACAGACCATGGTCGCCGGGATAATGGACGGTATGACCATGGGGTCGGCTGAGACCCTGCTGCACAGCGGGGATGCGATTATCCTTTACACAGACGGGATGACGGAGGCGGTGGATGATAAGGAGGAGGAGTTCGGCGAAGATCGGCTGGAAGAGCTACTCAACACCTATATCAGTCTTTCCGCTAAAGATATGTGTGAAAAATTAATTGAGGACGTGAAGCTTTTTCAAACCGGTATGCCCCAGTTTGATGATATGACGATGTTTATTTTGAAGGTGAGGTAAAGGGGGAAGGGTTAAGGGTGTTAAGGGTTAAGGGTTAAGGGGTGTTAAGGGTTAAGGGGTTAAGGGTTAAGGATTTCCGCATCCCGACCTTAACCCTTAACCCTTAACCCTTAACCCTTAACTCCTTAACCCCTTAACCTTAACTCCTTAACTCCTTAACTCCTTAACTCCTTAACTCCTTAACCCCTTAACCCTTAAAACTCGGATAAAAAACTCTCAATAGCTTCTCGCAGAACACGAAATCTGGCTGGCTTGAAGATTGTAAAATCAACGGCATTTTCTTTGAGTTTGGGCAGAACTTCCTCCCTGCTCCAGCCTGTCATCAGAATGATCGGGGTATCCGGTGATTTTTGTTTGATTAGCCGCGCCATTGTCAAACCATCCATGGCATTCATAGTCAGGTCGGAAATAACCAGGTTATAGGCCCCTTTCTGGAAACACTCCAATCCTTCCTTTCCGTTACACGCAAATGTTGCATTATATCCCATCGTTGATATCCTGTATGAAAGCAGATCACGAATGGCTTCTTCTGCCTCAACTACCAATATCCGATTTTTAGTGATGCCGAACGTATTTTTTGGTCTCGGAGACTTCATTCTTTCTGTTCCCTAATATATACTCAGTTGTATATTTTATGTCTGAAGGTTTTAAACCCCGTTTTCACGAGGGCAAGCTTTTGAAAAGTGACTGCCTCAGAAGTTTCGCTCTGCGAAAGCAGGGGTTCACTGAGTCCTGCCCGGAACAGTCCCCACCAGACAAAATCGCTTTCACCCGTTTCTTCGGCGTCCGAAGAGTTATGCCCGGGTCGCCGTGTCCTGCCCTCAGATTTTTCGCGGCATTCCCGTCCCGCACTTCAGGCACTGAAACCTCTCCCACTGCGCGGTTACGCCTGCTGACATAACCGCAGGAGGAGAAGGTCTGCGAACTGTACGCCGGATTCACCTGCTGAGGTTATTCAAATTACGTTCCCGCTGACAAATCTGATAATGCTTTTCTTTATCTTTCCGTCAATCAGTGCCCCTAAGTGTTTAAAGCAATTCAGACATAAATGCATGGAATCATCCGTTTCATGCGCATCCTCTGAGGGAGTCCTCTCCCCGCACAGATCACACCGCACAAGCTCTGGCTGATGAGGCCTTGTTCCGTTAATTATATAGCCCCTGGCCATATACTGGACGCCGGTTCCGAAACCGGAGGCATTGGTGTTTTTTCTGCACCATCTGACTTGGGCGACGTAAGCTCTGTAAGCCCCCGGCATATAATCATCGGCCGAAAAGTTTATCGTTTTGATGTAAACCGGTGATCCTGCGGGAAGAGCGTAGTTCGACTCAAAATACATTCCTCCTTCACTAATGTTATACATTGTGGCTTCATGATACCCCTTCATATTGAACTTTGCATACATGATAGGAGCTTCATAGTAACTGCGAAGATGAACCCTTCTTTCATGTGTGGTCATGCTTTATCCCCCTCAAGCGTAAAAATGAACATTTGAGAAACCCGGCTTCTGACCTTGCAAGAAACCCGGTTTCTGTCAGGCTGTCGGACAAACATTATGCGACGTCTTCCTTCAGCGCCTCTGATACCCCGACCGGATAATTATTTTGCATACAAACTTTGGTACAACTCCTTTGTTGACTTTATAAATTCCGTATTTCTCTCGATGAATTCGGAGATGATCTCATACGACTGAGGACTCCCGGCAAAACCGCGCCTTGCTTTTTCACTGAGTTCAAGCCATCTTTTGTAAAAGGCTTCCAGCGAATCCCCTTCCCTAAACACCTCTTGTATCAAATTGTAAAAATCCATGGTTAAATCGCTCGCTTTCCCCGGATCTGATTTCTGCTGGACACAGAAATCCCGCGGGTTTGTGTTATGTAAACCATTTCCATATATATACAATTCGTTTCGGATCAGGAACTTTCGGCAAGCACTAATTTAAGGTATGGAAATTTCCGCTTTCGATGATTGTAGTTTCCACTGAAAGCAGGAATGTGATTCTCAATTCCACATTCCTGTCTTATACAGAAATGACAAGATGATTCAGCCAATCTATTCCCGTAAACAGAGGAAAAGCATTTTGATACTGTGGATTCCTGTGTCTTCACAGGAAATAAAAACAAAGGTGTGATCAGATAATTTCTGTTTTAAGAAACAAATGATTACATATTACAAGCTGGGGTATTTATCTTCCGCTTATTCGTATTCTCTCCAACTCGTAATCATATTAAATATACCTGAAAAACGGAAAATGCAAGACTGAATTATTCGGGTAATAATACGGTATGAATAACCGTACTATTTGAAGGAAAAAAGGTAGGTTCTGAGGTTTATTTTTTTGTTTTTTATACCGAGTTTTTCTCTGATACTGTCCCTGTAAGATTCGATGGTCCTTGGGGAAAGGCTCACCAACTCCGCTATCTCTTTTGTGTTTTTGCCCTGCTTTACGAGATTTGCTACCCGGATTTCCGAAGGCGTCAGCATTAAATATCTGTCGGACAGCCCATGCACAAACGGTGAAACAATGTCATCCAGATTTGATTCCATGATACCCATAAAGTTTTTCTGTCTGGCATTCAATCCGCTCCTTTTCAATTTTTCCAGATAGGGCATGACCAGTTCTTTCACGTTGGCCAATACTTTCTCTTCAAGTTCGGCCTTATCCTCCTCTCTTTTTCTCAGCAATATTTTTAATGCGGCATTTGTTTCTTCAAGATTTTTTGTTTTTATCTCTAATTCCCACTCCCTCTCCAGGAGCGCTTCTTCTGTCCGTTTGTGCTCTCCCACTTCCTGTTTCAGCCTTTTGTTAAGTATTTTCATCTCGGCGGTATATTCCTTCCTGTCCCTGCACAATCGGCGTCTTTCCAACGCTTTTTCCACGGTAACCACAAAATATCCGATATCTTTCAGAGGCTTGGTGAGGAAATCATACACACTGAAATTCTTCAAAGTTTGGATAACAATGTCAACCGAGGGGTAAGCGGTCAGAACAATAATCTCTGTCTCCTCATCTAACTGTCTGACCTGTCTGATGACTTCCAGTCCGTCTGTCCCCGGCATTCTGATGTCAGTGACAATCAGGTCAAAAGGTTCGGTTTTGAAGAGATCAATCGCCTCCGCGCCGCCTAATGTGCTTCTGACTTTGTATCCTTCCCTGATCAGAGCTTTGCTGAGAATATGCAGAATATCCGGTTCATCATCCACTACAAGTATTCTTTCATCCATAATTTGTTCCTTTAGGGTCAAGGGTTAAGGGTTAAGGGTTAAGTATTAAGGGTTAAGGGTTAAGGGTTAAGGGTTAAGGAACTACCATACCCATAACTCTTAACCCTTAATACTTACCTTTACCTTAACCTTAACCCTTAATAGAGAGTACCGAGTTTATACCGTATTCTTACCATATTAGATCGTTGATTCATAATGAAAGTTGGGCATCCTTCATTTGTCGGTTTACACTTTCGGTGTCAGGTGAACTCTTTTTTTGTTCCCCTGTGCCTCTCCGCGCCTCTTTGTGCCTTTGTGCCTTTGTGTGAGACATGAAATGCCGGCCGCCGGCTCTGATTGGAAAAAAGTGCAAACTACTTTCGGCTTTTATGAAGGATGCCGAAAGTTGTTTCATGTTTCGCTGACCTCCCGGTCATGGCGGTTTATGAAAGTCTCAGTTGGGCGGCAGCGGATTCCCGCTTCCGCAGAGCATGCCCCTGTGAAAACAGGGGAATGACAGTTCGGGAAACTTCCTTTGTTGTGACCACAGATCATGGCTGTTTTATATGAAAGTCTCAGTTGGGCGGCAGCGGATTCCTGCTTCCGCAGAGCATGCCCTGTGAAAACATGACAGTTCGGGAAACTTCCTTTGTTGTGACCGCAGATCATGGTTGTTTTATATGAAAGTCTCAGTTGGATTCCTGCTTCCAGAAGAGGAGAATGACAGTTCGGGAAACTTTCATTTTTCGCAGATTATGGCTGTTTTTATATGAAAGTCTCAGTTGGGCAGCGCCGGATTCCTGCTTCTGAAAACAGGGGAATGACAGTTGGGGAAACTTTCATTTTTCGCAGGTCATGGTCGTTTTATATGAAAGTCTTACAGATATTCGCAAATGAATTGGGCATCTTTCATATTGCTTCAAAAATACTTCACACTTTTTTTGAAGAACGGACTCATCAGCGTTTGTCCGCGTACATCTGCGTCCCGCTGTTCTTTCAAAAGTGTCAAATGACAAATGAAAGATGCCATGAATTGATACCATATTCCTGGTTCTAACGGATTTTGTGGTTCTGTATCATTTCAGGAAAACGCGGAGGCAGCAGAGGACCGCGGAGGTCCATCCGAATCTTCGCGGTCCTCTGCGTCCTCCCACTGCCATTAAGTTAAGGTTTTGCTCTTGCTCTTGTTCTTGCTCTTACTCTTTGCTCCCGAAAGAGTAAGGATCGGCATTATTCATCAACCTTAATGGCAGTGCTGTGTCCTCCGCGGTGATCTGCGTTAAAAAAACGGATTCAGACCACAAAATCCGTTAGAATCAGCCATATTCAACCTGATGCTTGTCTTTCATTTATAAGTCGCTGTGCAAGTGTCAATTCATTTGCGAAGAGCTGTGGGCCTGCTGATAATTGGTCTGAGCTTCCTGTGTACAGGACAAAAAACTCCGGATGCCTGAAAAACGGGCATCCGTCATTCCGGGCGGAAGTGCCGGGAATCGGCAGGATTCCCGGCATTTCCGACCCGGAATCCACTTTTTGTCTGTACTCAGCTTTCATTTATAAGTCGCTGTGCAAGTGTCAATTCATTTGCAAAGAGCTGTGGTCCTGCTGATAATTGGTCTGAGCTTCCCTGATGCTTAAACAGTTGCAGCAGGAAGTCTCACCCTGAAAGTTGTTCCGCCCGGGCCGGTTTCAGCTATTTCGATAAGCCCTCCGTGATCCTTGATAATTCCGTAAGCAATGGAAAGCCCCAGACCCGTACCTTTGCCAACCTCTTTGGTCGTAAAAAACGGATCGAAAATTTTATCTCTATTCTCCGAAGGGATGCCGGCACCGGTGTCCCTGACCAGAATTTCCAGAACCGTTTTGTCGTCTTTGCCAACCCTGGTGATGATCCCCACTTTCTCTGTGGAACTGTCCAGATGCCCTGCTGTTTGTCCCCTTTTTTCTTCAACCGCGTCTCTGGCATTGGCGATCAGGTTCAGAAAGACCTGCTCCAACTGATTGGCGTCTCCGTGAACCTTGGGAAGATTCCGGCTCAGATCCTTCTCTGCCTTGATGCTGTGGACCCATAACTGCTGGCCGATCATCAGAAACGCGTCTTCAACGACCCCGTTCATATCCGTTAATCGGAAGTCTGACTGGGACTGGCGGGAAAAGGTGCGCATATGGTTGATGATGTTCATCATCCGGGTGGTATTTCTTTCGATAATCTCAAAATCTTCCAGAAGCTCCTCTCTGCCCGGCATCCTCTTTTCAAAACCTCGCAAAAGGAGTTGGACGTTCCCCCGGATGATCATCAGGGGCTGGTTCAGCTCGTGGGTCACCCCTGCGACCAGCTCTCCGATGGATGCCAGTTTCGCGGACTGAATCAACTGGCCCTGGGTGCTTTTGAGTTTTTCGTAAGCCTGTTTCAGCTCTTCCTGCCCGGATACGCGATTGGTAATGTCAAAGGCGGTTCCCAGGAATGCGCGTTGCCCTTCATACTTTATGGGAGTTATCGTGAAATCAACCCATCGCGTCTCACCTTTTTTGGTCCGGAATTTGATCTCATAAGAATGGGGCGCGTTTTTTCCCTGCTGTTTGGCCATATATCGCAAGTTGATAATATTTTTCATATCAGGGTGAGCCAGATCCCGGCAGGACATCAGAGCAAGCTCTTCTTTGCCGTAGCCCGTTATGGTCTCAAATGCGGGATTCACATAAATATGCCTGTCACCTTTGTAAATAAAAATCCCTGAGGAAGTGGTTTCCGCAAGGGCCCGAAATTTGGCCTCGCTCTCTCTCAGCCCCTTCTCGGCTTCGGCCTGTTTTGTCGTATCTATGCTGATACCGCCGATGAGCGTCGGTTTCTCTTCCCGGAAAATCGGAAATTTGAGCGTTTTGTAAATATAAGGTACGCCATGTCGGTCCGACACGATTTCGGTTATCTCCTGAATCCCTTCTGTCAGGGTTTTTTTATCCTTTCTGGTGAAAATATCCGACAACTCTTTCGGAAACAGTTCCTGCGGCGACTGACCTGTCCATTCTTTTTCTCTGAAAGTATCCTGCATATATTTGTTGACATAGATAAGATCAAGATTTTCATCCTTTATAAACGCGCACCCCGGTATGTGATCCATGAACAACAAAAATTTCTCCTCACTCTCCCGGAACGCATCCTCGGCCTGCTTGCCTTCCGTGTTGTCAAGTGAGAACACCGCAACATGGGTGACTTCGCCTTCGTCATTGAAATAAGGATAATAGCTGACATCATAATATCCCCGTCCCTTGTTATGAAATTCGATCCAGCCCTTGAAATGTCCCTCCTCGCCTGCAAGACATTTGTCTATCCGGGGCCGGATATGCTCCTCAAAGACTTCCTCGCCCCAGACCGCTGCCACCGTTTTGCCCACAATCTCTTCCTTGGTCTTGTTAAAATATTTGCGATAGGAACGGTTCGCCGCCTCATACACATAATTCTTGTTAATGAGGGTCATAAAATCCTTCGAACTGTTGGCAATGAACTCGAATCTGCGCCAGGCTGCCTGGACTTCCTTGCTTTCGGTAATATCATCGATATGAATCATGACCAGATCAGGCGGAACAAAAACATGGGTGAGATGAAGATGTTTCCGCTCCCGGGTGAAATGAAGCCTGCGATGCACCTGCTTCCGAATCGTTTTCTTTTTTTCATAACACATACTGACATAAGCGATCAGATCAGGGCTGTCCTGAAAAAACACGCTGAGCTTCTGCCCGATAAAAGTCTTGGCATCTCCCCCGGCAAAACTCTCTGCGGCAATGTTGCAATCTATCATGACAAAATCGTCATCCTGTCTCTGCCAAGTGTATGTCGGGATGGGAATTCCCATGTACTGGGCCCTGAACCGCTCTTCGCTTTCCCGTAACGCCTTCTGAGCCTGCTTCATCTCTGTTATATCGCGAACGGTGATCAGGATCACATCATTTCCCTCAATTTCGGCCATGTCAGAATTGATCAGCGCATAGTATGCCGTGCCGTCCTTCCGCCTGAGTCTGACTTCCCTGTTCCGCATGTTTCCGGAGGTTCTCAGGATTTTCAGCAGCTTCCTGTGATCGCCTGAATCAACATAAGTGTCGGCAATATTTATGGTCTGAAATTCTTTCAGGGAATACCCGCTTATCTTTTCCATAACCTGGTTACAGTCAATGATTTTGCCTCTGGTGTCTGTCATGACGATTCCCACCGGGGCTTTTTCAAACAAAAGATGATATTTGTTTTCAGATCGCTGAAGCGCCTCTTCGGCCCGCTTCCGTTCCAGCACATTTGCAAAGGTTTCCCCCAGTGGTCTGAGTAGTGTGAGGTCTTCTTCTGACCATTTTTTTTCCGTGTGAACAGAACTGAATCCCAAGAATCCGACCGCCACCCTGCTCAGAACTATCGGGACCGCGACGACTGACTGGATACCCAGCATTCGGCACAGTTTTTTTTCGTTTCCTGCCTCTGACGGCAGACCGGCAACCTTGGGAACATGAATAATCCGCAGTTGTCTGAGCTTCTCCATCGACCACCGGAAAGACCCGGGCGACAGTCCCCTGATCTCCTCTTGCGATTCAACTCCTTCCGAGCGCCATTCATACAACCGATCAATTAGCGTCCCGTTCTCTGAAAACAGAAGAATGTAACAGGAGTCAGCTCCGACAAGTTTTCCGACAGCTTCCAAAGCATTGTTTATCTCATGGTCGGCTTCGGCAGGCGTAACATTGATAAACAGAGTTGAGATGGTTCCGACAACCTCCTCCATTGCCAGCCGGCGCTGCAGCGCCTCACGTGACGCTTCCAGTTCCAACTGAGTCCTGCGAAGTGCCTCATTCTGCATCTCCAGTTTGGCCTGTTGCGTTTGCAGTTCATCGATCAGATCGCGGACCTTTTCAACTGACATATCTTCTGCCTGATATGACAGCAATGCTTTCGCCTGCTTTCGCGGTTTGTCAGACAGCTTTGATTTGGGCTTATTTTTTTTCATCGTATGGGAAATTACACTCCTTATGTGTGTGGTCCGTGGTCCGTGGTCCGTGGTCCGTGGTCCGTGGTCCGTGGTCCGTGGTCCGTGGTCCGTGGTTCGTGGTCCGTGGTCCGTGGTCCGTTGCAACTGACAACCGACAACTGACAACTGACAACCGACAACTGACAACTGACAACCGTCAACCGTCAACCGTCAACCGGAAACCGTCAATTAGACACACTTTCGATAGAGAAGCGTCGGTCCATGGTGAACGGAGTCAAATCTGTCCGAGATACCATAAACATTCTCCGTAGCTCCGAGAATAAGAATCCCTTCCTGGGAAAGCATATTGAAGAACTGGTCAATGACCCGTGTTTTTGTACTATTGTCAAAGTAAATCAGAACATTGCGGCAAAAAATCACATCAAAACCGCCCAACATGCCAAACGGCCGGACCAAGTTGATCTGTCGGAACTCCACCATGCTTCGTATCGAACTGTTGATGGTCCAGCGCTGCCCGGCTTTTTTGAAATACTTTGCCGAGCGATCGGGTGAAAGTCCCCGCTTTATCTCTGCTTCGGAGTATTCGCCGGTCATCGCTCTGGAAAGCACTTTGCTTGAGATATCGGTGGCAAGTATTCCGAAGTCCTCCTCTGATATGGAAAGATGCCTGTTGGCCGCCGCGTACTCCTGAATCAGCATGGCAAGGCTGTAAGATTCCTGCCCGCTTGATGATCCCGCGGACCAGAGACGCACCTTCGGCCCCTTCCTGGGAGTCGGCCGGGCCTTTCGATCACAAATCATCTTTCCCAGTTTCGGAAGAATATGTTCCTCAAAAGCCGCAAAAGGATGCCCGTCCCGAAAAAAAGACGTCTCATTGGTTGTGATGGCGTTGATGATCTTTTCCTGAAGCATCGGAAGCGAACTTCGGCTGATCAACTGATAAAATTCGCTAAAAGTGTTGCATCCGTGAGCCATGGCAAGCGGTTCGAGACGTTGCCGGATCAGGTAGGCTTTGTTATCGGAAATGGCAAGACCGCATATGTCGTGAATATATTTTCTTAGGAGTTCAAACTCCTGACTGGAGAGTTTCATAGTTCAGGCTCCACCTGTTTTATAAATGATGGTGCTGACAGCCTCGGGAATTTTCCCGAGAGGGATCACTTTGTCCACATTGCCGGATGCTTCCGCACTTCCTGGCATTCCCCATACCACACTGCTTTCTTGATCCTGAGCAATAATGTATGCGCCCGCACGTTTGAGAATTCCCGCACCCTTTGTACCGTCCACCCCCATACCGGTGAGGATGACAGCGATGAGATTGCCGTCATAAACGGTTGCGGCCGACCGGAAAAGGATATCAACAGAAGGCCGGCATCCCTTTTCCGGGGGCCGTTTGTTGATGACAATCCTAACATTGTCATCTTCCCGGCGAAGGAGCATGTGCTTTCCTCCGGGTGCGATGTATGCATGACGATCCTGTACAATATTGTTGTTTCCGGCCTCTGTCACTGTGTAACCGCATCTGGCGTTCAGACTGTTGGCAAGCGACTGTGTGAATGTCGCAGGCATGTGCTGAACAATGAATATGGGGATACGGATTTTTTCACAAAGATGCGGCAGCATCTCTGCCAGAGCCTTGGGCCCGCCTGTTGACACGCCGATAAGTATCGCATGAATCTTTGAGAGAATATGCGTACCCCGTTTCTGATTTTTCCTCAGCGGGATGACCTTTCTGTTTTGTTCCGGGAATCCGGTCCGGGCACGAAGTATGTCCGGTTTCTGCCTGTAAACAGATGCCTCATTTCTTTCCCCTTCGCCGGCTTCGTTTCGTTCCCCCGCGTTGGCGTGGGAGCGGGACGGTGCCAGCGATATGGCGGGAGTTTTTCTGATCAGGGATGAGGATATCCGCCTGGCTGCAAAGTATCGAACCTTGACCACCAGTTGGCGGCGCAGAATTTCAATACTTTCTCTCGGTCTTTTACCTTCAGGCTTCGTTATGAAATCAAACGCACCCGCCTCCAGCGCTCTGATGGTGATGTCAGCGCCCTTCTGTGTGAAAGAGCTGATCATGATGACCCCGATGGGCGGAATGTTCTTATCCGACGCGTTTATTCTCTGTATGGCGGCCAGCGTTTGCAGACCATCCATATCCGGCATCTCCACATCCAGTGTGACAAGATCAGGAGGGGCTGATTTGATGAATTCAATGGCTTTGACGCCGTTTCTGACAGAACCGACCACCTTGATATCATTCTCCCCGGACAGACTTTCCTCAATAGCGCTTCGGAAAATCCGGGAGTCATCAACGATAAGGACTTTAGTCTTTATGCTCATTTGCTTTCCATGAATTCGGGAATTAAGGAAATTATGCTGATTATAACGGATTTCGGGGAGGCCCGGGAATATGACAACGGATTTCAGGATGAAACGGATATTCCCGGGACCATAAGTGTAAACTTAAAGATTTCCAAATCTCTTTATCTTGCTCTTGCTCTTGCTCTTTATCTTTATCTTTATCTTTATCTTTATCTTTATCCTGATAAAGAGCAAGAGCAAGAGCAAGATTAAGCCTAAGTTTACACTTATGTTCCCGGGACATATCCGTTTCATCCTCCTATCCGTTGTCATATTCCCGGGCCTCCAAAAACCGTTATAATCAGGAATTATATGTAACACCAAACACAAAATACAAAACACAAAACACAAAATACAAAACACAAAACACAAATTCCTAAATTTTGGTTTTAAACTTGGCAACCATTTTCTGAAGTTCCCCGGCGACCCTGGCCAGTTCTTCGGCAGAATGGTTGACCTGCCTGGCTCCGGCATTCGCTTTGCCGGCAGCATGACTGATGTCCTGAATGTTGGAGGCGACATCGTTCGCTCCCCTGGCGGCCTCAGCAGCGTTCCTTGACATGTCGTTGGAGCCTTTGGCGACTTCGGCGATGGAAGAGGCAATGTTACCCGCGCCGATGTTCACCTGCCGGATACTCGCCGAAATATTGTTCGCGGTGAGCGTCTGCTGTTCCACCGAATTCATAATCACGGTGGAAGATTCATTGATATTGTTGATGATCTCCGAAACCTCATCGATCACCTTGACCGCGGTGATGGTATTTTTCTGAACATCCTTGATCCGTTTGCCGATGTTCTCAGCAGCCTGGGAACTCTGATTGGCGAGTTCCTTAATTTCCTTGGCGACCACGGCAAAACCCTTGCCGGCCTCGCCGGCAGAAGCCGCCTCAATGGTCGCGTTGAGCGCCAGAAGATTCGTCTGCTCCGCGATCTTCTTAATCAGCTCCGTCACCTCATCGATCTCCATGGCCGCCTCGCCCAGGGTGTTCATGGTCAAGGTCGCAGCCTTTGCCATCTCCATGGCCTGGGTTGAAACCCTGGTGCCCTCCTGAACATTCTGGGCAATGTCATTGATCGCCGAAGACATGTCCTCTATGGCCGAAGCCAGCATATTCATGTTCTGAGCCATCTGCTCCGCAGTTGACGACACACTCTGGACATTCACACTCATCTCCTCAATAGCGGATGCCATGGTATTGATATTCGTTGCCACCTCTTCTGTGGCCGAGGCGACATTGGTGGATTTGGAGGATATTTCATCCGTACCTGACTGCATCTTGCCTGAAATATCGGAAAAATCCCAGGAAGATGTGTTCAGCGTATCCACATTGCCCGCAATGTCCCTGATGATCCCCTGAAAGTTTTCCAAGAATATGTTAAACCAGTTTGCCAGCATTCCCAACTCATCGCCGGATCGGATATCAACCCGTTTTGTCAAATCCCCTTCGGCAATGTCCTTCAGCATATAAGAAGTTCTGCGTATCGGTTTGGCAATATTCTCAGCAACATACCATAGGAGGCACATCGCCGCGGAAACACACAGGATGCTGATCCCGATCACCTGGATCATATCCCGCTCCGCCTGGTGTTTCTGCACATCCGCCGTCGCAGTGATCCTGTCCGCGGGAACGATGATGCTGACAGACCAGGGGGTGGTGGTCTGACCCGTCCTGAGGGGGATAAGTATCTCAAGATTATCTTCCACTGTTCTGATGACCTCCTCTCCTTTTTTAATGAGGGCCATCTCCTGCTCAACATGTCCCTCATGAATATGTTTCATATCCTTGCCTATGAGATCGGGGCTTCCGGCGGCCGCGGCCAGCGTCCCGTTGTGGCTGATCAGGAATATCCCGGCAGCGCCGTCATAAAATCGCTCCATGGTGTCCACCTGCTTCTGAAGCATGTCAAGGCGCAGATCAATTCCGGCAACACCATAAAAAATGTCATCCACCACAATCGGCGCGACCAGAGAGGTGATGAGCGCGGGATTTCCCTGAACGATATAACGATAAGGATCGATAATGCATTCGTTTCTCGTTTTTTTCGGCTGCAGATAATATTCACCCTCCTCTTTTTCATAGTCCGTCTTATGTTCAACCCTGATATTGCCATCCTCCCCCCGACTCCAGTATGGAATAAAACGTCCTGTTTTGTCATGACCCGGGGTGTCCTTATATTCCGGGTCTTTTCCATCAAAGGCATTCGGCTCCCAGCAGGTGTAAACAGCGAGAAACTTGGGATTCCGGGTCAGGATGATCTTCAGAATGTTATTGACTTCGTCCCGGTCAAGCCTGATTCCGGTTGAATTGCTCCTGACGCCTGACAGGACATGGGCGAGCGTGCGCGCCGTGTCAAGTGCCATTTCCAATTCGGCTTTGATGTAAGCGGCATATTCCTTCGCTATTTCGGCGGTCTTCATCCGCGCTTCGTTGATCGCCTTCTCCCGAGCGATATCCGCGCTCTCTTTCATGATGATCAGGGAGCAGACAACGATAATCGCCGCCATAATCAGCAGGCAGGATCCTGCCCACAAAGTGATCTTTATCCTAAGTGTTCTCAGTTTCATGGTTGTTTCCTTGTTATTAACTCCTTTGCAAGTGTTGGGGTGTTACATTCGTTTTTACAAATGACATGATCATACAGGAATTTTTATTTTATTACAACCAATCATACAGGAATTTTTTTGCCGACGGTCGTAAGTTCTCATAATCCGCCCAAATCACTGATACTGAATCTGCGGATGAAAAATTCTATGACCATTTATTAAATGAATCAGGTTCAAATTTTATTGACAACTATTGAACCGTTCACAAAACCCCTGCCTCACTTCAGGATTTTTTCTGATTATAACGGATTTGGGGGATGCCTGTGAACATGCCCGTGAACTTGAACGTGAACGTGAACGTGAACTTGAACTTGAACGGTTCAGGTGTAAGTTCAAGTATAAGTTCAAGTTCAAGTTCAAGGCTCCCCTAAATCCGTTATAATCAGGATTTTTTATCCTGTCACAACGTAAATCGTTTAACAATTTTTGAAAGATTGGCTGCCATCCGGGCAAGTTCCTCTGACGATTTTTTTGTCAGGGCCGCGGCGTCGGCTGTTTCCCGGGACACCACTCGGATGCCCTCTATGTTATCTGTGTTATCCCTTATTTCCCGCGCGGCCTCACCTGAGGATATGGCAACATTTTTTATTGTTCCTGTCAGATCATCCACATGCCTTGCCACATCGGATGCAGTCTTTGAAGCCTCATCCGTTGATCTGGCAATCTCCTCCACCAGATTCGATGATTCACCCGCATCATCCGCAACGCTTTTTACTGTTGCTGCGTTATTGGCCACAGCTTCTGAAATCTCCGTCGCGGTGACGCTCTGCTCTTCCACCGATGAAGCAATGGTTTCATTGATTTCCGCGATCTCATTGATGATACTGTTTACGTCCCCGATCGCTCTGACTGCCTCGGTGATACTGTTCTGAATCTGATCAATCTGGCCGGCAATCTCATCCGTTGCATCTGCGGATTGTCTTGCCAGTTCTTTGACCTCGCCGGCCACGACTGCAAATCCCTTACCGGCTTCTCCTGCTCCGGCGGCTTCAATGGCCGCATTCAGGGCCAGCATATTGGTCTGATCCGCGATATCCCTGATCATCGCGACCACCTTGCCAATCCGTTTTGATGCGGAGACCAGGGCATCCATCTTATCAGCCATCTCTCTGGTTCGGGAATCGGCTTTCCGGGATATGCGATTTGCCTGCGCGGTGTTTTTTGCCACTTCGTTCAGCGAAACGGTCATTTCCTCCACAGCAGCAGCGGCATGGGTTGCGCGGTCCGACATCTTCCCGCTTGCGTCTGCCATTCTTTTCACGTTGTCCGAGGTCCTTCGGGCAATGTTCGCAACCGAAAAAAAGGTTGATGACATCTCCTCGGTCATGGCGGCAATGTTGGATACAAATGAACTCGCCTGTTCCGCGGAAGAGGCCACGGAAGACGTGTTCAAAGTCATCTTTCCGCCGGACTCGGATACCGTGTTTGAAATCTCGGACATCCGGTCAGCGCCGGTGGACATCCCGTCGGAGAGTTCCAAAAGACCGGATGAGGCCTGAGCCAGTTTTTCAGCGCTCCCGGCTATCTTTTTTATCATGTCCTGAAGTCTCTCTGTGAATATGTTAAACCCCTGTCCCAGTTCACTCATCTCGTCATTGGTCCTAACCTCAAGCCGCAGGGTCAGGTCGCCCTCTGCAATATCATTGAAACCGTTCAGAACGCTGGTGACAGGTCCGGATATCGAATTTGTGATCCATAATCCCGCGACAAGCGCGGTTATTCCTGCCAGTAAAATAAAAACAAGCTCCAAAACAACAGTGTTTCTGCGATATCCGGTCGCTTTGTCGAGAAGCCCGGCCATTTTTTTCTGATGATATGCAACATGCTTTCGGATGACAAACAGGGCCTTGTCATAAGCCGGCCTCCCTTCGCCGACAATCAGCCCCAGAGCCTCTTCTTTCGCGAAGTCCCGGCTTAACATCAATGCCTTTTTACCGATCTGATCAAATTTTCCCCATTCTTTTTGAAAGAGCTGTATCCCTTTCAGACAGTCTTCATCTGTTACTTTTCCGACATATTCTCTGATCTGCAAAAACATCTTTTCATTCAGTTCATTCATTTCCTCTTCAAGCTGTGTCATTTTATCCGGTTCCGAGACAGCGCTGTGGACAATCATCCGAATCAGAATCTCCCATGCTTTTTTTTCCATATCTTTAAGTTCAATGATTGGAACTGCCTGATATTCAACCAGATTCATGGAAAGGTTTGCCACTCTGTCCGTAAAAAAGAATCCCATGCCTCCTATGGCAATCAGACAGACAATTGTAATTAACGCGTTAAGCAAGAGTTTGGCCCGAATGGTCACGATCTTTTCTCCTTGTTATCAATATTTCTCAGCAAACTCCGTGAGTTCAGAACAACAAGGAGCTCATCTCCCAGCTTGCACACGCCGTCCCATAGTTCCGGTGATCTTTGTTCATCCCCTTCGGACCCCTCCTGACCCTCTGCCTGGCGATCTTCAATCTGCGTTTCATCAACTTCCACCACATCACCGATACGATCCACCAGAATCCCGAAGGGATCCCCCACTTCTGGCTTGAACAAAACAAGCCGACTGGCATCATCAACAGCTTTGCTCTCAAATCCCAAAAGCAGTCGGAGATCAAGGATCAGATATATCTGCCCCCGGATGTTGACATAACCCTTCACCTTTTTCGGAGCATGAAATATGGGCGTAAAATCAACTTCCGGATTAATTTCCTTCACGTCCAAAATATTGACACCAAAAAGGCGTCCGGATATCCGGAACGTGCAAAACTGATGTTTCAACATATTCCCAATTCCCAATTCCCAATTCTTAACTTGAACTTGAACTTGAACTTATACCTGAAGCTGCCTGCAAATGAATGCTCAAGTTCACGTTTACGTTCACGTTCATGTTCACGTTCACGCTCAATTCTCAATCCCTTTCCTCGCCCAGAATCTCTGCCACCGTGGTCAGAAAGCGCTCCCTGTCAATCTTTACTTCATACCGGTCATAACCGCATCTCTTGGCTTTTGCCCGGTCGCGGTCAGAGTCCAAAGCGGTCAGCGCCACCGTGGGGATATTATTCTGCCGCGTTCCTCCGCGGACAGACTTGACAAAATCCCAGCCATCCATCACCGGCATTTCAATGTCGGAGACAATCAGGTCGAACTGGTTCTCATTCATCCGTTCCAAGCCGGCTTTGCCGTGTTCGGCGGTAATCACGTCATAGCCATCCGCTTCCAAGTATCCCTTGATCAGATGCCTGAAAAATGAGGCGTCTTCTACCAGAAGGACTCGTTTTGCAGACGCGTCAGAAATCGCGTCTTTGTCAGGGGGGCCGGGCGTCCCGAAAGAGTTCATTCTTCGGTCAGCAAACCACTCAGGCTCAATTTTCTCTATCAGGCGATAAATATCTATGAACAGCGTCATGCGATCCTGTATGACAAATGTGCCGAGGAGGCCGTCTTCCATATAACTTTCGACATTCAGCTCAACATTGGTCTCTTCAATATCGACAAGTCCGGAAGCCAGGAGACCGACAGGTCGTTTGATGTATCTGGGAAGAATGAGAAACATCCCGTCTTTTCCCACACCCGGTGAGACATCCAAAACCTGATCGAGGCGGAGCACCCGTGTGGATATGTCATTAATTGTGACAAATTCCTTGTCGCCGACATGTTCGATATCAGATGCGAAAATCCGTTCGATGCGTCGAATCAGCGGCAGAGCCATGGCAAAGCGTTCTTTCCTGCCGTACTTGAAGATGAGCACGGTCTGTAAATTCTCATCATTCTTC
>JAUCGI010000205.1 GCA_030378035.1 Desulfobacterales bacterium HSG2 | reverse complement strand
AAAATTTTGGAAGGCTTTTTGTCATTGTATCACAGACCGACATTTTTTGTCAAAAGTGACAAAATTTGTCAAAAAAAGTGACAAAATTTGTCACATAAGGACGGGAATTTGTCAGCTAACACTTCCGAAAGAAAAGTGTAAACTATTTTTGAAGTAATATGTAAAGATGCCAATTCAGATTTCAGGTTTAAAAAAACTTGCAATTATCAAAAAAATTTGCAATTATCTTTAAATGGATTGCCGGCTGATGAAAAATGAAAAAACAGATTTTGAAAACTTCGGAAGGACGTATTTACGATTTGGGGAGTGATCTGCCGAAATGAAATTTTGGCACATTTTTTCAGAAGACCGTTGGACAGTGCTAAAATTTCATTTCAGCACTCCTCCTTTCGGAAGTCTGAACAAGCGTTCTCAGACGGCGAAAACAGGAAGGGAATTTAACCATGCGCGCAGTCATTCAAAGAGTAAAACAGAGTTCTGTATCAGTAGATGGCAAAGTCATCGGACAAATCGGCAAAGGACTGATGGTGCTTCTCGGCGTGGCCAAAGATGACGCCGAAAAAGACGCCGACTACCTTGCCGGAAAAATTGTAAACCTGAGAGTTTTTGAAGATGAAAACGGCAAAATGAACAAGTCTCTGCCGGAAACCGGCGGGGAGATGCTGGTTGTCTCCCAGTTCACACTGTTAGGCGACTGCCGGAAAGGTCGCCGGCCGTCTTATGTTCATGCTGCCGGGCCGGAAACGGCCAATGAACTTTACGAGTATTTTGTCAGACAGGTGCGGGAAAAAGGAATTTCTGTTCAGACCGGCCGGTTTCGCGCCATGATGGATGTGTCGTTGATCAATGACGGGCCGGTGACGCTGATTGTGGAAAGCAAATAAAACCGAGAAAGGAAAGTTGATGAAGCGTAATCTTACCAAAAAACAGGCTGACGAACTCAGAAAAAAAATCGGACGGAAACCGTCTTTGGTCTGGGATGTGATGAACAAGCAGGAGACGGCCAACGCTTTCAAATTTGCGGAAAAATACAAAGCTTTTCTGGATCGCGCAAAGACAGAGCGGGAAGCGGCTTCCTTCATATCGGACGCAGCGGTGAAGAAAGGATTCAAAAATATTGAAGACCGTACCCGCGCTTCCAAATTTTATAAAATCTGCCGAGGCAAATCTGCCGCGCTTGCCGTTATCGGGAGAAAACCTGTCAAGTCCGGAATACATATCATCGGAGCGCATATAGATTCTCCCCGGCTTGACTTCAAACAGAACCCGCTTTACGAGGAGACGGACCTCGCTTTTTTCAAAACCCATTATTACGGGGGCATCAGAAAGCATCAGTGGTTTGCCCGTCCTCTGGCCATACATGGCAGGGTCATAAAAAAGAACGGGGAAGAGATGGACTTCATTATTGGCGAATCCGAAGGCGACCCGGTGCTCACCATTGCAGACCTTCTTCCCCATCTTGCTGGAAAAGCGCAGGAGAATAAAAGACTCTCTCTGGCGTTTGAGGGGGAAAAACTGAACATGCTTGCAGGAAGTCTCCCCATAGGTGATGAAAAGGTCAAAGAGCGTTTCAAGCTGAATCTTCTGAGTCACCTTTATGAAATTTATGGCATGACTGAGGAGGACTTCATAACGGCTGAAATCGAAGCCGTACCCGCGGGAAATGCCAGGGATATCGGCCTGGACAGGAGCATGGTCGGCGCGTACGGCCAGGATGACCGCATATGTGCATTTGCGGCAATGGAGGCCCTGTTTGATCTGATCAAAAAACCGAATGTCACTGCTCTCGCGCTCTTTTTCGACAAGGAGGAGATCGGCAGTGAGGGGAACACCGGGGCAAAATCCCGTTTTATGGAAGAAGTCGTATCCGACCTGCTTGCCAAAACCAGCTCGGATACAAGTGAAAGAACCTTGCGGAAAGCCCTGATGAATTCGGCGGCAATCTCCGCGGATGTCACTGCCGCGCTTGACCCTGATTTTCAGGAAGTCCATGAAAAAAGGAACGCGGCCCGCCTCGGGTATGGCATAAGCATCACGAAATTCACCGGGGCAAGGGGAAAAAGCGGGGCAAATGACGCCAACGCCGAATATCTGGGAAGGATTCGTCAGATTTTCAATGAAAATAAGGTGGTCTGGCAGACCGGCGAGCTGGGCAAAGTGGATCAGGGAGGCGGAGGCACAATCGCAAAATTTCTGGCCGCTTACGACATGGAGATCGTTGACTGCGGCCCCCCGATTCTTTCGATGCACTCACCGCTTGAAATATCGAGCAAAGCCGATCTTCACATGACGTTCAAAGGCTACAGGGCCTTTTTTTCGGCCAAATAATCTGTTATCCGTTATCCGTTATCCGTTATCCGTTATCCGGAGTGCAAAGCTTGCTTTGCGTGGTACGGGCAAAGCAAGCTTTGCGTGGCACGGGCAAAGCAAGCTTTGCACTCCGGAACCGGAGGTTACGAGGAATCATGAGATTAAAAACAAAATATCACATTTTCTGGCTCGCGCTTCTGCTTTTCTGCCTCCTGCATGCAGGAAGGCCGGCGAGTCTTTACGCAGAGAAACTGGATCGTCTGAAAAGACTTGTGGGAAAGCGGGATGCCGTTCTTGTCGCTGACTCTCAGGGGAATATCCTCTTTTCCGAGAATTCGGATAAAAAGCTGATCCCGGCTTCCACACTGAAAATTCTGACTTCCCTTGCAGCGATGCATTATCTGGGGCCGGATTTCAGGTTTGTAACCGAATTTTACACGGACAGCGATTCAAATCTGAAGATAAAGGGATACGGCGACCCGCTCCTAATTTCGGAAGTTGTGGCTGAAATATCCGAAACGCTGGGAACGAGGCTTGAGACATACAATGATCTTGTTCTGGATCATTCATATTTTGACCCGATCATTATTCCCGGGGTTACGACAACGCTGAATCCTTATGACGCGCCCAACGGAGCATTGTGCGCCAATTTTAACACCGTTTATTTCAAGCGCAGAAAGGGCGGTTATGTCAGCGCGGAACCGCAGACGCCCCTTTTGCCCTTTGCCGTTAAAAAGATAAAGAAGCTGGGACTCAGACGGGGAAGAGTCATTTTTTCCCGGGAAGAGGATGAGATCACGCTTTATGCAGGGCATCTTTTTCGCTATTTCCTGGAAAAAGAAGGTGTTAAATCTCACGGAACCGTAAGATTGGGAACGGTTCGGAAGGATATCGACACGCTTCTGTTCAGATATGTTTCAAAGTATCCAATTGAAGCGGTCATTTCAAAACTTTTGAAGCATTCAAATAATTTCATTGCAAATCAGACCTTTGTTGTCTCGGGAATAAAGTCTGACAGCCCGCCCGGAACCTTGGAAAAAGGTGTCCGGGCGGTATCCGCATATATGAGGAATGCCCTGAACCTGAACGATATCCGAATTGCCGAAGGCTCAGGAATCTCGAGGGAGAACAGGATATCGGCAAAAAACATGTACAGACTGCTTCAGGAATTCGAGCCTTATCACGGTCTGATGCGCCATGAGGGAAGGGAGTTTTACAAGACCGGAAGCCTCAGCGGCGTTAAAACACGGGCGGGTTATATTGAGGACGGGAAGGGGGGATTGTATCGCTTTGTCGTGATGATCAACACGCCCGGGAAATCGACGAGCAGGATCATGTCGAGGATGTTGAACGCGTTGAGATAGTTTGGGAGTTTGGGGTCGGACCAAGCTAACCCACTGAAATCATGTGATATGAAAGCAAAATGGGCCTTATTTTAGCCCTTAAAACCACTTTTTTGAGGGCAAAAAGGCGCTTTTAAGAAAATGGCAGGAGCAAACAGACATCATATGTAGGGAAGAATTGGGTCGGACTAGGCCAAGTCTCAGATATTAATGTCGATTTTGGCTCTGAAACGGGACTATAACCGCTTTTTCATGGCCAAAAAGAGCGTTATGGGAGGAAAAGCGTACGGCAGGACTTTTCAGCTTCACAAAAAGACAGAATCCCGTAACGCTCTTTCTGATGCTGAAAAGTGCGGCATAGGCCCTGGAAACGCCTGTGATGGGATCGGTTTTATTTTTTTTTAATTGGTTAGCATGGTCCGCCCCCACTCGACCTGGCAGAGACCGCAAACCGTGTAATCTGACTTCGGAGGAGTGCGAAGCGGGTGATTCCACAGATTCGTCTGCGGGGCAGCACAGTTGTGCGCCGGACGGGGTCGTGCCTGTCCGGTAACCTGTTCATCTGGTTCCGGGGAACCGGATGAGGGAAATCCTCACGTCCGGATCTGTGGGGGGTGCGTCTGGTATATAACAGGCACATCTACCCGGAAGCTGACAAGGGCTACGGAATCCCGGAGCATGGGGTTCTCTCGGCCCGCCCTTGCAGATTAGCTAAGTCGTTATGTGTTTTCATGTATTCTCTGATTCTTTTCGTAAAGTTATGAGATAAATTTATAATAACCGAATAGATAAATTTCACTGTAAAAGCAAGGACAATCGCTATGCATAAAATTCAGACAACAATCAGAATAGAAGACAGAAATTATTTTCAGGCAAAAGAGATACTGAACAAAATGGGACTGACTTACTCACAAGCTATAAGTCTATTTAATAATATGATTGTTTTAAATAACGGACTGCCTTTTGAAGTTAAAATACCAACTGAGGACACACAGAAAGCATTGGATGAACTCAGTTCAAAAAAAGGCGAAAAATTCAAAAATACAGATGATTTATTTGAAGATTTGGATAATTGAATGTAATGTATGAAATATTCAGAACAAAAAGTTTCAAAAGAGACTATAAAAAATTATCAGAGAGTGATAAAGAAACATTAAAAAAAGTTATTCTGAAATTATCCGATGGTGAGAAATTGGAAGAAAAACATAAATCCTCACGTCCGGATCTGTGGGGTTCGTCTGGATCTACCCGGAAGCGGACGGGCGCATCGGTTATGAGGCGGATCGCCAAACCCCGCCCGCCGGTGAGTTTTAGCGTTCGATAGCAAAATGATAGAAATAAACGAACTCATGGAAATGTACACAAGATAAGAATACACACATTAACAACTGAGGTATGTCATGACTCAATTATTGGAAAAAGCATTTCAGAAAATAGCGCACGAGCTGAGTGAGGCTGAACAAAACATTCTTGCGCAGATAATGTTGGAAGCCGACAGCCACACCCTGATTGTCGAAGCAGCATGGGCGTTTCGCAAAGGGGATCACTACAATAAGGAAACACAACAAGCTATGCAGGATGTTATAGGTGGTCGAAATTTAACTCAGTATAAAAACTCAAATGACTTGTTCAAAAATCTGGGGATATGATGCTTACAATCATCACTACAAAGCAATTTGAAAAGGGCGTCAAACGCATGAAAAAGCGTGACAGGAATATGAGCAAACTCAAGGAGATTATCGGTAAACTTGAACCCACTCATACCCTTTGTGTGAGATATAAAAGCATCATTTTTTTCTTGAAAGATAGACCACGTTGTCAACTTCAGATTCAAGAATCACTTTATACACAGCAGGCGGATCGTTTATATTTTTCATGACGACATTTTCAAGCTTTGTCATTTCCAAAGCCATTCTCTTCTTTACGATGCTGAAGACATCTTCGGAAATGCAGATTCCGCCGGGATCTGCCAGCGGTTCGATTCTGGCGGCGATGTTCACGCTGTCGCCGAAAGCGTCTCCGTCTTTGAAAATCAGGTCTCCGATGTGAATGCCGATGCGGGGGGTTAAAATCTCCTTATTGTGCGATTCCTGAATCTCCACGGCACATTTCACGGCATCGCCGGCACTTGGGAACATGACCATGAATGCGTCACCGATGGTTTTGATCTCTGTGCCGTGATGTTTCCTAATGATTGAGCGCATGGTCTTAAAATGGGTTTCAAAGAGCAATTTAAGGGTCTTCTCTTCGTTCTTCTCCACCTTTTTGCTGAATCCGACGATATCGGTGAACATGATGGCAGCCAGTCTTTTCCCGTCCTCGATATGCGGCGGAGATTCAGGGATGGGGGGAGGCACTGACCGGAAAGAAGGATTTTCTTCCCCCGTCTTTCTCCGACGGATTTCCGCTCTTTCTATGCCGTCCAATAATCTCTCCACGCTGACATCCTCAATCGTTTTTTCACACATTACAGTCCGTTTGTTTTTCTTCTCGCACTTTAACAGGACGTTGTAATCAAACCGATGTCCGCACTCAGGCGCACAGATGCAGGGAATCCTTTCTCTGAAGCGGATCTTTCTGATGGTTTTGTGAATGGCGGCAAAATGGGAGCGGATGATCGCCAGAAACTCCCGCTTGGCAGGGCCCTGAATCTGAATCACGGCTATGCGGGTATAGGGATTGATTCTGACCACGGCCTGACTTCCCTCGTATTCAAAATAGGCCCCCTCACGCCAGCAGAGATGTCTGCCCTCATGCCTGATCAGAAATTCGTGCATCCGCACGATCAGGCGGGTGATGATGCCGGCGGGGAGGAATTCGTAATGATACTCGAATTGCAGGGGATCCGGGGGTTTCCAGTCATATTCGACATCCTTCGGGGAGAGAAGCTCGGCCACGATATGCCCGTTGCCGTCACCGAAGGGAAAGGCCAGCTCGAAATTTGCCATCAGGCGAAGGATTACGGCGTATCTGTCCGGCGGATACAGTTTCCGGTCCGACCATATTTCCGGCAGATCGGTGTCATACAGAACACCGTTCCGCTCCCGGACCGGCTTCGCATCCAGGACTTTGTAAACCGCATCCGTCCCCCATTCCGGCCGGATGATGATTGTGTCCTTCAGAAGAATGTCATCCTGAAAATGGAGGATGATTCCGAGATCGTGCAGGTAGCGGCTCAGGGTTCCGGCCTCTTTTTCCTTTATCCCGGCTTTTTCGCAGACCTGCAAATATGTCTGATACGGCACATGAAATCTCGGCGTCTTCTCAAGGGCCCTGCGGACGGCCAGCCACGAGGACGGCCACAAAGTTCCCATAAGCGGGAGTTTCCGGGCCTGTTTTGCGATGAACTGCCTCAGCGACCTGATTCCGGTCCCCTTCTTTGCGCTGACCTTTCCCGATGCGACGATTTGGGGGAATCGCTGTCTCAGGTCCTTCAGATTCAGATCCTTGGTCCGCTCATCGGATTTGTTCATAATGATGAGAATCGGACTGTCCGCCGCAAAGGTCTCGACGGTGTTGAGCCAGTAATCAATACGGCCGTATTCCTCCTCCTGCCTTGCGTCCCAGGCGAAGATGTAGAGCGATCGCTGGGTGAGGAAGAACTGGTGGGTGGCATGATATATCTCCTGGCCGCCGAAGTCCCAGACGTTCAGGGTCATGCGGGTTTTCGCCCTGTCGGGTGCCGTGATTTCCCATTTCTGAATATCTATTCCCTCGGTGGTGGCCTGCTCTCCGGGATATTCATCCGAAATCAGGCGTTTTATCAGACAGGTTTTGCCCACGCCGCCCTGGCCGACGATGAGAAGTTTGGTTTCGTAAAGGGTTTGTCCGATATCTTTATCTGATTTTTTCAGATAATCCATGATGGCGGGCAGACCTTGACTGACAACTTCTATGGGTGGGAAAATCAGGGGATTTTCATCTATATCAAGATGTTCCAATTTTTTTAAATAAAGAAATTCTTTAGGCAGTTTACTCAGCCTGTTGTCCATTAAATAAAGTTGAGTAAGATTTTTAAGTTGAGCGATTTCTTTAGGCAATTCACTCAGTTGATTGAAGCTTAAATTGAGTATGCTGAGATTTCTGAGATCGGTAATCCCCTCGGGTAGTTTAGCAAGCTTATTATTACTCAGATAAAGCGTAGTCAGATTTTTGAGTTGAGCAATCTCTTTGGGCAGTTTCAGATTATTATCCATTAAATAGAGCGTGGTCAGATTTTTGAGTTGAGCAATCTCCTTGGGCAGTTCATTCAACTGATTGTCCATTAAATGAAGTTGAGTGAGATTTTTAAGTTGGACAATCTCTTTGGGGAATTTACTCAGTTGATTGGAACTCAAATCGAGTTCGATGAGATTTTTAAGTTGAACAATCTCTTTGGGTAGCTCACTCAGTTTATTGAAACTTGAATAAAGTTGAGAAAGATTAGCAAGTTGACCAATTTCTTCAGGGAGTGTATTCAGTTGATTAAAATTTAAATTAAGTGTAGTAAGATTTTTGAGTTGGGCAATTTTTTCAGGCAGTTCGCTCAACTGATTGGAACTTAGATCAAGCATGGAGAGATTTTTGAGTTCAGCGATTTTTTCAGGCAGTTCGCTTAGTTGATTGGAACTTAAATCAAGTATGGAGAGATTTTTGAGTTGAGTAACCTCTTCGGCCAATTCGTTCAATCGATTATGACTTAAAACAAGTATAGTGAGATTTTTGAGCTGAACAATTTCTTCAGGAAGTCTGTCCAATTGATTATAACGCAAATAAAGCTTAATAAGATTTTTAAACTGAACAATTTCTTTAGGCAATTCTTTCAGCTTATTATGACTTAAATTAAGCTCTTTGAGATTTTTGAGATGGCCTATCTCTTCAGGCAGTTCTGTGATTCCACACATGGACAAATCAAGCTCAACAGCCTGCTCCCCCTCCGCTTTACGAATGATTTCTAATAATTCTTTCCGGGTCATTTTTTATTATTCCTTTCTAAACTAAATTTATTCTGAAGCCAAAGCCGAGGATCAATCCCCCGGTTAAAAGCGAAAGCCCAGAAGCCGAGGGATCAATCCCCCGGCGAAAAGCTAAGGTACGCTAAAGCGCACTGTAACTGTAACAGCCGGCTCTTACAGCAAAACATATTCGTCGGTTATTATCTGAATCGGACACCAAGCTAATTCTGCGAAATATAGACAGTATAACCGAGGATGTCAACAAAAAAGCGCACACAAAAAACCGATTTTCGGGAAAAGCAGCCGGATTCCCGCTTTCCCGGAAACAGATCGGGAACCTGCGGCAACGCCAGCCAGCAAATTTGTTACAGATTTCAGCGACCTTCCGGGCCAGTTCCGCCCCTCTTTTCATTCCTGAAATGACCCTGCCGAATTCGGAATCCTCCTCATCAGGATTCGTCATGAGACCTGACAGTCTGTTCATCCGATGAACTGATCCGTCAGGTTGCATTATCGCCTCTTTGAAAAATATATCACATTATCACTCACCGCCTTTTCGGGAAGCACTTTGTAAATAACAGGCGGATCGCTGATATTCTTCAGAGTGACGCCTTCGAGTCTTGTCACTTCCAGAGCCATTTTCTTTTTTACGATGTTGAAGACATCTTCGGAGATGCAGATCCCCCCGGGATCTGCCAGAGGCTCGATTCTGGCAGCGATGTTCACGCCGTCCCCGAAAGCGTCTCCGTCTCTGAAAATCAGGTCTCCGATGTGGATGCCGATGCGGGGGATCAGATATTCCCGCGTTTCGAGATGTGCCTGCTGAATATCCAGAGCGCATCTGACCGCATCGGCCGCGCTCTGAAACATGACCATGAATGCGTCACCGATGGTTTTGATTTCCGTGCCGCGATGCTTTCCGATGACTGAGCGCACGGTACTGAAATGATTTTCAAACAGCATCTCAAGCGTCTTTTCCTCATCTTTCTCCACTTTCTTACTGAATCCGACAATATCGGTGAACATGATTGCGGCCAGTCTTCTGCCGTCCTCAATCCGAGGCCGGGATTCCGGGAGAGTGGCCGGCGAGGGCCGGGAAAGAGACACCTCATCCTTTCTCTTCCGGCGGACTTCCGCTTTTTCTATGCCGTTCAGTAATTTCCCCACGCTTACATCCTCAATGCTGCCATCGCATACGACGGCATTTTTGTTTTTTTCCTCATACTTCAGCAGAACATTGTAATCAAACCGGTGTTCGCACTCAGGTGAACAGATGCAGGGAATCTTTTCTCTGAAGCGGATTTTCTTAATCGTCTTGTGTATGGCGGCAAAATGGGAGCGGATGATCGCCAGAAACTCCCGTTTGGCAGGGCCCTGAATCTGAATCACGGCTATCCGGGTATAGGGATTGATTCTGACCACGGCCTGACTTCCCTCGTATTCAAAATAGGCCCCCTCACGCCAGCAGAGATGTCTGCCCTCATGCCTGATCAGAAATTCGTGCATCCGCACAATCAGGCGGGTGATGATGCCGGCGGGGAGGAATTCGTAATGATACTCGAATTGCAGGGGATCCGGGGGATTCCAGTCATATTCGACGTCTTTCGGGGAGAGAAGCTCGGCCACGATATGGCCGCTGCCGTCACCGAAGGGAAAGGCCAGCTCGAAATTCGCCATCAGGCGGAGAATTACGGCGTATCTGTCCGGCGGATACAGGGTCCGGTCCGACCATATTTCGGGCAGATCGCTGTCACATAGGACTCCGTTCCGCTCCCGGACCGGCTTCGCATCCAGGACCTTGTAAACCGCATCCGTCCCCCATTCCGGACGGATGATGATTGTGTCCCTCAGAAGAATGTCGTCCTGAAAATGGAGGATGATTCCGAGATCGTGCAGGTAGCGGCTCAGGGTCCCGGCCTCTTTTTCCTCTATCCCGGCTTTTTCGCAGACCTGCATGTATGTCCGATACGGCACATGAAATCTCGGCGTCTTCTCAAGGGCCCTGCGGACGGCCAGCCACGAGGACGGCCACAAAGTTCCCATAAGCTGGAGTTTCCGGGCCTGTTTTGCGATGAACTGCCTCAGCGACCTGATTCCGGTCCCCTTCTTTGCGCTGACCTTTCCCGATGCGACGATCTGGGGGAATCGCTGTCTCAGGTCCTTCAGATTCAGATCCTTGGTCCGCTCGTCGGATTTGTTCATGATGATGAGAATCGGGCTGTCCGCCGCGAAGGTCTCGACGGTGTTGAGCCAGTAGTCGATGCGGCCGTATTCCTCCTCCTGTCTTGCGTCCCATACGAAGATGTAGAGCGAGCGTTGCGTGAGGAAGAACTGGTGGGTGGCGTGATATATCTCCTGGCCGCCGAAGTCCCAGACGTTCAGGGTCATGGTCTGCGCCTTGTCAGGATCAGAAAGTTTCCACTTCTGAATGTCGATTCCCTCGGTCGTTGCCTGCTCTCCCGGATATTCATCTGAAATCAGGCGTTTCATCAGACAGGTCTTGCCGACGCCGCCCTGCCCGACGATGAGGAGTTTGGCTTCATATAAGGTCTTTCCGCCGTCTTTATCTGATTTTCTCAGATAATCCATGATGGCAGGCAGGCCTTGACTGACAATTTCCATGGGTGGAAAAGTCAGAGGATTATTATCTAAAACAAGACATTTCAACTTGCTTAAATGAATAATTTCTTTGGGCAGTTCGGTCAGTTGAGTGAAATTCAAATAAAGGTGAGTGATGTTTTTGAGTTGAGCAATTTTTTTAGATAGCGTACTTAGTTCAGTGAAACTCAGATCAAGCTTAGTAAGATTCCTGAGTTGATAAAATTCTCTGGGAAGCTCTCTCAGTTGTTGATTGAAAGATAAATTAAGTACAGTCAGATTTTTAAGATGATCTATGTTTTCAGGTAATTCTCTCAGTTGATTAGAGCTTAGATAAAGTCTGGAGAGATTTTTAAGTTGGATGATTTCCCCAGGCAATTCTTTTAGTTGATTGTGACTTAGAGAAAGTTGGGTGAGGTTAAAGAGTTGAGTAACCTCTTTAAGCAATTCTTTCAGTTGATTGTTTCTTAACTCAAGATGAGTAAGATTTTCGAGCAGAACGATTACTTTAGGCAACTTTCTCAGTTGATTGTTTCTTAAATAAAGCTTAGAGAGATTTCTGAGTTGACCTATTTCTATGGGGAGTTTCTTCAGTTGATTGTTCCCTAAATTAAGTCGAGTGAGTTTTCTGAGTTGACCTATTTCTTTAGGCAATTCTCTGAGTTGATTGATATCTGAATTAAGCTGAGTGAGATTTCTGAGTTGACCTATTTCCTTGGGCAACTCAAATAACTCATTGGCACTTAAATTAAGCTGAGTGAGATTTCTGAGTTGACCTATTTCTTTAGGCAGCTCAAATAATACATTGTGACTTAATTCAAGTTGGATAAGATTCTTGAGTTGACCAATTTCTTTGGGCAGTTCTGTAATTCCACGATCGGACAAATCGAGTCCAGTAATCTGCTCCCTCTCCGCTTTACGAATGATCTCTAATAATTCTTTCCGGGTCATTTTTTATTTTTTATTCCTTTCCAAACTAAATTTATTCTGAAGCCGAGTTAATGCTCCAGATGTCTGAACTGCAAAGATTCGGGATAAGAAAAGGATTATTCGGGAACTGCAAACAGACTCCTCTTCTTATCGCTAATCCCTGTAGATGAAAACGCCGCCAAAACCGAGAGATCAATCTTCCGGCTAAAAGCTAAAGAAAGAAAGCCAAAGCCGAGGGATCAATCCCCCGGCTAAAAGCGAAAGTACGCTAAAGCGCACTGTGATAGTCGGGTTCAGCCTGCTTGAGCTTTCAGACCCGGATTTGATTTCAGGGCTTTTCTCTCCCTCCCCAGGTCCGACTGATTCTCCAAATGCTTCAGCAACGCGATAATATTGATCGAAAAGGTATATGTCTCATCACCCGGCCCAGTCCCCCGCTTAGGCTTCGGAAATTTCAAATCAGCCCGCTGTCCCACGCTATCCTCTCCGATCACCGCTTTGAGTGCATCCAATTTCGCTTCAATCGGTCTCTCACCGCGTTTCCGGCTCACCGACTTCTGAAAAGCGTTTGCATGCAGAAACCGCAACACCTCATGCAGGCACATCTGCTCATTCCCCGGCGTCGTCAATGCGGACATAGCCTCGCTCTGGATCGTCATGGTCTCCGGATAGCAGCGGAACAGATAATCGGTAATGCCGCTATGTAATTTCTCAGATGCACTCCCGCCCTCAACCACTCTGCATGTCACCACCGAGCCAGCGCGAAACAGGGTGCTTTTTCCGGACGGCTCCCGGATGGTCACATCATTCTCCGCATCCGGCGGAAGAAACATGGGATATCGGGTCTTCCCCTTATTGAGACGCACACCATAAGACTTCTGCGTGAACAGGGGATAAACCCTGAGATCAGACATCTCTCTGTGCAAAGCCTGAAGCAGAATCGGATTGGTATAAGTCGAGTCGTCATAAGTGGTCATGCGGATGCGCCGGGTAAACGGCACTTTTGTCACGATGATCACATCGCGGAAGTCTTCCTCATACAGATCCCTGACCGCACGAAACAAGACCGAAGGATTTCTGAAACAATCCGTTGTGTCGAGATCATCGCAGAACGCCTGAATTGGCTGATGCCGATAGAAATGACGGACTTCTCCGCTCTCATTCTCCTCGGTTTCGTGAACAAAACGATGGGTATGCCCGAACAGGATACTGCGATCCCCCTCATGACGTCTGCGAACTTGGTCACACGGCCGGGAGGTGAGACTGATCAGAGCGATCTTCTTCATGCCCGGCTCTTCGGGCAGCAGCCACAGAGCGTCCATGCCCGAGGAAAGCCCGGTGACAATATTCCAGTAGCGGTAATCCTTCAGTTCTCTTCGGATATGAGCATAAGCCGCATCCTTTAAAGCAGGATATTTTTTCCTCCATTGCCCGGAAGCTATTAACCCCTCCCATTGTCCCGAGCTATTCAGCTTGAACCCCTGACTCTTTGTGGGAATATGCTGCCGGATAATATGCTCCACCGCCTTATGCGCATCATGGGTGAATCCCCGCTGATATTTCTCATCGAGTCTTTTCATGACGCTCTTCTCTCGTTGCGGAGAGGTGGAGAACAAGGAGAGCATCAGCATCATCGGTTTCTCCCAATGGGCGTCTCCGTGGCTATCCGCCATACGGGCAACCGCCTTTAACACACCATAAACCAGCAACAGATGGGTGATCTGTGCGATGCCGGCAAAATAAGCATCCGCTGTGCGGGATCCGCCGGTTATGCCCTGCAACTGGTCTCTGTCATAAGAGATGATCAGCTTTGTCAGGCCCTCAAACGGGAATGCGAGACGGATCATCTCGTTGTTTCTGGGGGTAAGCAGAAGACCGATGACCCCGCGCCCGATATCCCGTCGCATCCATCGGTTCTGCTGGGCTGTTTCCGGAAGCGTCAGATATCGGAGGGATTCGGTGAAGCGAAGCTCCTCCTTTATCAGCGCGTCATCATCCTTACCCGGATGGCGGGTGATTTTGAGATATCGCAGGTAGCTGGTGACACGATTCTTCGCGTCCACAATCGGAGACGCATCCGCCATCTCAGAGGGTTTGCTGAGAATATCCCTCGATACAATGAGATAAAGTTTCTCTTTATTCTGCGGATGATTATCCAACTTCCGGCTGGCCATCAGCATCTTAAAATCATTTTGGATCCTTTTGTTGACAGAAATGGTCGATCTCAGCGCATTTATGATGCGCCTCAATATCTCATTCAGCCCCACCTTTTCATCCGTCCATTCTTCAACCGCCTTTTTGAGCGCCTTGTAATTCATAAGCGCGGTCCTATACATTTTGGGATCATCCCGAAACACGACGTAATACATCACCGCAATCCGCAGCACCCTGCAAGCAACATTTTCGTCAGGCGGCATTCTCCCTGCTTCGAGTGCGGACCGAATCGCCTCTGCCAGCGCCACAAGTTTGTCAAGGTGATATTCAAATACCGAATCAAACCCTTTGCTCGCCACCTTGCCATTCATCTTTATATGCTGCCCCATGGTGGTAGTGACACTATCCTCGGTTGTCACTTCGGAGACCAATTCGCTGAAAGTGATCCAGAAGGGAAGCGGGTTTAACGCATCCGCGTATATGAATTCCGCCATCAGATCAAACTCCATGGTGCCTCTTCCATAAGGCGTGGGAAATTCCACCACAAGGTCATCCGCGGAGAGACCGCTGTCCGGCAAAGTCCCCTGAACCAGCTCGTTAAAATCGCACACCCGGCGAATATACCGGACACTTGGGGAATCCTCCGGCAGAAACTCGGCCATGCGATTCAATACACAGCAAGCGTAAGTTCTGCGTATCCGGCCATACGCGTTTCTGTCCAGAACTCTGATGAAACTGCTCAGACGGCCGATATCGCGGCTCAGGTCATTCTCCACCGCCTCAATCACAGAATCAATCTCGTCTTCCGGAGATTCATCGGAGAGTCGCATTCTGACGGCCTGTTTGACCTTATCCGCCAAAGACTCGATAATCTGCCCGCTCATCTGAATCGTGTGATAAGGGACACGCAGAGTCGCCTTGGTTCCGGGATATTTTCTCGTCAAATCCGCGTCAGGAAACGGTGAGGATTGATCGGAAACTATATCCGCATTTTTGCCAGTCAGTTTGCGCAGCGCGTCAAAGCAGGAGGACGCTTGCTGTCCGAAAAACTCGGATTCCTGCCCTTTCAGCAGAGACCGGAGATGATCGTAAATCAGTTCCTCCATCTCGGTGATCCGCTTCATCTGCTGTTCATCAATTCGGGGGCTTTTGTGATTCGTCGCAATCGCATCCGCATATTTAGTTTTGTCAAACAACCGCCCCTCTCTCCGCATATCCGCCATAAGCGGCTCATTCTCCATAATCTCCCTGATAATCTCATCTGTTACCGCATATACCTTTCCCTTACTCTCCTTAATCAGATTTCCGGGGTCTTTCTTCAGGCAGTCAATGACCGCCTGAAGCAGCGGATTCAGATCAATGGAGCCGTGGTCGGCTCCGGTGACGATATCGCCCATAATTTTCTCCTATTGGTCTCGTTGTTCCTGATTGATAGCTGGGCTTGCTTGAGCTTTCAGCCTCGGAATTGATTCCGAGGCTTTTGATTCCGAGCCTATTTAAAGACATCCTCCAAGTCCCGACTTTCCAACACCTTCAGAACCCAGCCCTCCAATTCCGCCGGATCGGCTTCCTCCAATCGCCCACAGACCCATTCGGGCAGAGGCCCGAACCGGTTTTCAAGCAACTTGCGTAACAGGGATGCTCTCTCTTCCTTACGCCCTTCCTTATGGCCCTTTTCAAACCCTTTCGCTTCCGCAGTTTCGATAATGTCCTTCTCAACGGGAACAGACATCAGATATCGTTCATACCGCTTCCGCTCGGGATCCTTCATCTTCAGAACGGAGAGTTTCTCACGGGCTTTGTCGATGTTGCGGGAGGTGAAACTGTGGGGAACGCTTTCGTTTTTCAGCATGTAAATCCACTCGTCCAGGTCGGACTCGATCTCATCCCCGAACCGCTCCGTGTGGATCATGTAATATTCCGGGAAAACCTCCTTCTCCACATCCGCCTCCCTGAGCGTGAAACCGCCTTCGGGAATATCGACTCTTTTCCTGATGATCAGCGGATTCCCGGTGTGCATACCCGCAATCCGGGTGGAACCGTAATAAACATAGTCGTCTCCCAGTCCCATGTTGAAATAGAGAATGCTGACAGACACGACCTTGGCAACCTTTCTGTATGGCTCGCCGAGTTTCAGATTGTCAACAATCACCTTGGACGTGCCGAAGAGCAGACGCTCCATGTAGTCGCTTTCGGTCTCATTCTGAATCTCTATGACGGTGAGCCTGCCGCTGCTGTCTTTAACCATCAGATCAACACGGTTGAATTTCTGATACTCGGTCTCCTGCTGCGACTCGCTTTCCAGCAGCTCGACAACCTCAACATCCTCCCGCAGCAGTGCGGAGAGAAATCCTTCCAGAACATCGAAATTCGCCTTGTCCCTGAGAATCGTTTTGATGGCCCAGTCAAATCGGACCAGTTTTCTTTCGTCTTCAAGCATGATGATTGCCTCCTTATATACTATACTCAAGTTTAAGTTTCCCCAGCCTTCTTGCCCAACAACATAATATTCAGCAATGCCAGATATTTGGAACTAACAAAATAGCGGGTTTGAAACTGGCTGTCAAGTCGCTGTTGAATTTCAGGCCCGCGGACCAGAAGCCATGGCGGAATCTTATCGCCATAGTTGTGATGCAAGGGGAGAATATTATGAGGATTGCACAGGTAAGCCCCGATGTACTCCCTGAGCATCGCCTTCATCTCCCCTTTGAAAACATCCGGTTCCACCTGACCTTTCCAGAATTCCCTGATGCACATCCCGCTGATCGGCGTAATCAGCCACCGGTTCAGGCCCGATCCCGTGGTTTCGCTCTCCATATCACTCTCTGACTCATCCACCAGTTTACTCAGAATCGGATACAGGCTATTGGCCGGATCCCGCACGGATTTGACGGTATCCTTATCCTTGATCAGTTGATTCAGTTTCGCACAGATTGCTTTCATCTTTCTGCGCTTCTTTTCCAGATGCGTTTCGACAATATAGCGATTCTTCTCCTTTATGTTGAGACGGCTCAGATTTTGCAGGAACAACTCCCCAACCGTGTAGCACTCCCGGGGAATATAATCGCCCGAGGCAATGACATGAAGTCCCCTGTTCGCATCTTGGATAAACGCTTTGAGCAACCGGTTTCTGCAAGTTTCTGAGACCAGGATATCTGAATGATATGTGGACTGTAATACAACGGTCTCATTTTTAAAAATATCCCGGACATTCTCTTTGATGTATCGGAGATCGACATTCTTGGGATCCCGTTTTTGTGCATATCCAAGAGAGGTGATGGCACTGTCTGCGCTGTCCATGATCGTCTGTGACGCGCCCCGAACCAGACTCCCGGATATGGGAATGCAGGAGACCGATTTGCCGAACAGATCGCACGCACCGAATATGCGAGTGAAAATGCTCATCCGCAGGATCATTTGGGTGGCGAACAGATTGGATATCTGAAAAGCCCTGCTCGCCTGGGAATCTTCCGGCGGTGCCGCAAGGATCTGGGGGATAATCATCTCGATCTCACGTTCCAGGCGATTCCCCTTTCCACCTCCCCGGCCCCTGTAAATACCCTGCAAGAACTCCATGAAATTGTTCTCAAGAGAGAATGTGGGGATGACGCAGATGATCTTACTTGCATTGGGAAAACTGATCCCCCGTGTGCCGGACGAGGTCATGAGGATGATGTCGGCCATATCCCCTTTTTGCGATATCCCCGCGACTCGCTTCTTTCGAGTCTTTTCCTCATCCGATGCGGGGCTGACAATATCCCGCTTCACCCAGGGCGGAGAATGGGAATGCAGACAGATGATATCCGGACGATTTTCCCGGTTTTGGCCGAAGCGAGAGAGAATCATCCCTTTCAGCGTCTCTATGGAGGCTCTGTTCTGAATGATAACAATGGATTGCTCTTCAGGCCGTTTCCGCCAGCGGTCAAGAAGCTCCCCCGCAAGCGTCCCCATAATACGGATTTCCAATCCGGCATACGCTTTTACCACAGGATGATCTCTTTCTCCTCTTCCCCGGGTTGTTGAAAAATCGAGAACCGGCCGCCATTTCACCCGTAACGACGACGCGGGAAACACGTTCGCATTGATGATTTTCGCATGAAGCCCCATGATCTTCGCCTCTTCGATACTCAGTCCTTTCCGGTCCGCATTTCCGTTGAACAATATCTGGTCAGGATGAGACGTCTTTCTGTTGAGAAAGGTCTCCACAGACGATGCATTGATAAGTGACGCATCCGCAATGAGAATGCGGAATCGGAGCGGAAAGGGTCTGCCGATCTCCCTGAACATCCGTTCCAGTTCTTTTCGGAAATTGATAATCTCCTGCGCGGCTTGGCGGCCGGCCCGGTCTCCGGTCACTTCATCAATGAAGAAGATGACTTCCCTGATATTCTTCGAGAATTTTTCCACCGATCCGGGGTCCAGTTTTCGGCCCCTCGTAAAAATCTTTTTCAGATGTGCGCTGAAGGTTGTCTCATTATGTGCCAACTGTAGATTTGACTGGGTTGAGACACACGCGATGATCCTTTTGTATCGGTGCTGCACGTTAAGCCGGCGGATCGCCTGCATGTTGGTTTTGAACACCCCGGACGTAAAATACTTTCCCAGTTCTCCGAGTCTCCCCTTTTCCAATGCTCTGAGGGCGGTTCGGTCTCTGGAGAAAAAGGTTTCAAGCTCTTCCGCATCCTCCGGCTTTAAAAAGAGGAACTTGGCATCCTCCGGTATTTCCCGGGATGCGCAGATTAACGCAGGTTTGCCATGATGATGTTCGGCCGCATTGATAAGCGCGCTGTTGCTGGTGATGCAGATCATCTCCGCTTTTCCCATCAGACGATTATTCTCATCTGTGGGATCAAACTTGGCGATCAGATCGGTGTTCACCTGGATTCTCGGACTGATGTAAACCAGAAGATAACCCTGTTCGTAATCGGCCAGAATATTTCGCAAAGCCGTGGTCTTTCCGATACCGGGCGTTCCTGAGAGCACATACAGATCCGCGTCCGCTTTCTCCCAGGCATCCATCACCATCTCAGCGTGAGCGTCCTGCATGGACCGGAGTTCCTTATTCCGAAGGCGTTCAGCAAGTTCGGGAGGGAGCCAGGCTTCCAGTTGCTCACGACTTGGGGGCGACCCGGTGGGAGCGTATCCTTCGATCTTCTCGGTAAACGCATGATTCAGATATTCGGGCAAAGCGCGTCTTCCTGAGAAGGTCTGCACAGCCCGTTCGGACAAAGTCTTGAGAGCGTTTTGGAGATCAGATGGCGAATTTCTTCGGATGTTTCGAAGGACCGCCTCATTTGTTCTGAAAATCTCTCTCTCCCTGAGCATGCGGGCCTCCTGGGATGTCCGAGCGCTGCCGTGTCTGATTCCTTTGTAAATCTCCCCCATTTCCCGCAGAAGTTCGGCCTCACTCTCCCGGAGATGGAGAAAATGCCGGGCCCGCTCCGTAAACGCGACAATATGAAATTCAATATTCCCCTGTCCCGCTTTCCATTTGTCAAAAGGCTTCTCCGGCAGAATCCGGTCTTTGATAGTGTCGTAGAGAGAGAAGAGGTATCCGCCACCCTGAAAGAGCTTTTTGGTGATTTTATCATGGGTGAGCAAGCCCCGAAAATAATTCCTGAGTTCCCGGGATATCTCCAGCCCCAGTGTCTCGCTGGCAATCTGGTAATCTCTGGTTCGGATCGCGTTGGTCATCATGGACTTTCCGCGTCTGAGGCTTTCGCAAACATCATCCGGCACAGAGAGATTCAGTTCATCGTCAATAAGGGGCGCGGTATGCGCGGACAGTTCATACGCAGCCAGATGGAACCGGTAAGCATCGTTATTGTATCCCTGAACAATAAAGAGAAAATCCGCACGGGGGCATTTCCCGGTGTCGGAAAGGGTGGTAAAGTCAAAATCGGAGAGATCCGCAATCCGGAATAATTCCTGCCGGGCCAATGCCAGCACATCACCACCGGTATCATCAAGAATCGGATTCGCATAAACCCAGGCAATCTTCGGCCATTTGCAAGGCAGAGATCGGATAAACTGCTTTGTCTCGCAGAAGCCCTGAACATATCCCTGAAACAGCCGGGCGGTCAGCATCGGATTCGCTTTGTTTGCAAAGGACGAGCGAATATCCGCTTCCTTGTGAGACTGACGGAATATTTTTGTAAGGCTGAACCTGCCGAGCCGGGCCGTGATGCGCTCAATCTGATCTTCCGCCAAGTCAGACAATTTGAATGAGCGCAGCGCACTGATCGCACCTGAGACGCCGCCAAGCTCATATACCCGTCCCTGGAGACTGCCGAATTTGTCCATTATGTCACCTCTGTTTGATTCTTAATCTTGATCTTGATCTTGATCTTGATCTTTATCTTTATCCTGACCGCGTCCGTCTGATAAAGATCAAGATCAAGATAAAGATAAAGATCAAGATCAAGATAAAGATAAAGAGTTTACACTTACGCTGGCCAGACAAATAAAACGAAGTGTCCCGTCCGATGTTTCATGCCCACACATTCACCGAAGGAAAAAGCGATGTATTGGTATGCGGAAGAAACTTGGCCGCGCTGAACCGGTTCATAAATTCCTGGTTCACGTTTAACTCAAGGTAGGTAATGCAATCCCTTATCTTGTCAATCTCTTCCACAGATTCAGATGACGTGAGCGCCAGGGTCGCGCCGCCCAGAGAGCTGTTTCCCAGGGGTTTGTAAGCGTCGATGGGCAGATCGGGGATCATTCCGATGGATATGGCCGATTTGGGATCGATAAAGCATCCGAAGGTTCCGGCCACATAAAATGTCGAAAGCTCGCTGAGAGACATCCCCACAGACATGGTTATGGTCTCAAGGATGGTGAACATGGCGGCTTTTGACCGTATCAGACTGTCTAAGTCAGTCTGGCTGATGGTGAGATCATCCCCGGTCGCGGAATCCTTTCCGGGAACCAGCACAAGATGCTGAATGCCGTCTTTCTCCCTCAGTCTTTCGCCGCATACCGACGGAACCAGTTTTCCCCGGATATCGACCATGCCGGAGAGAAAAAGGTGGGCCGCCAGATCAATCAGTCCTGACCCGCATATCCCTTTGGGGATTTGCTCCTCTATGGCATGGATATCAAAATGATAAGTATCCGGATTAACGGCAACTTTGTCAATCACCCCCGGGCCCGCCATCATGCCCATGCGGCTGACACCCCCCTCCAGCGCGGGCCCGGCCGCGCCCGCACAGGCAATGAGCCAGTTCCGGCTTCCGAGAACAACCTCTGCATTGGTTCCCACATCAACCAGGATGGCGGTATCCTCTGTTGTGTTCATGCCGGAGAAAAGGATGCCTGCAATCAGGTCTCCGCCAAAATAGCTGCCCACATTCGGGAAGACCAGAACTCTGGCTGAGGGATTTACCCGAATCCCCAGATCCTCCGCTTTCACAACTCCGGGAACATTGACCACCGGAATGTAAGGCTCACGAATGATCCAGCGGGGATTCAGCCCCATGAAGAGATGCGTCATCGCGGTATTCCCGGCCACTGCCATCAGATAAATGTCATTCGCTTCGAGGCCGCAGGCTCCGCACAGGCTGAGGATCTCACGATTCAGCCCTTCTGTGATCAGACGGTTATTCTCCTCCAGCCCGCCGTCAGTGTCCGTATGAAGGATTCTTGCCAGTATGTCCGGGCCTATGGCAATCTGAGGATTGTCAAATGAGGATTCGGCCAGGGTCTCACCGGTTGAGAGTTCCAAAAGACGCAGGACAACCCGCGTCGTCCCCAGGTCAACCGCCAGACCTGCCACAGCCCGGGCATCCTCTGCGTGTGTGATTCCCGTCAGTACCCACTGCCCCTGATCTTTGAAAAGAATACAGCGGACATGATAATCCCACTTTCTGAGAAGTTCCGGCAGGTTCTTCAGAAGATGAAAGTCTGTCTTAATCCCATCGGTCTGAAGCTGATTTTGCAAATCGGCTTTCAGACGGTCCGCGTCCGCGGTGTTATCTTGCAACGACGGGGGAGTAAGAGAGACGGTTCTTATCCAAGTGTTGTTGTTCATATTGTTTTTATCACCTCTTCGGTTAATCATTTTTTTCAGATGGTTATATCTCCAAAGCGTCTCTTTCAACGCCTCTTTGGCATCAGTTTCTATCCGGAGTGCAAAGCTTGCTTTGCAAGTCACGCCAAGCAGAAGTCTGAATTCCGGGAACTATCGAAGCAAACTTTGCACTCAGGCCTCACGCTGGCGTTCCTTTTTTTGGATTATCAGATCGGAAGCTGCCCAGACTTGCAAAGCAAGCTTTGCACTCCGGATTATTCGGATTATCAGAAATGCTCAATCCGCTCCGCTGTTGCGATTTCCCGCTTCCGGCACAGATCCCCGGCATCCTTTCGGAATCCGCCGAGGGAGAGAAACGCCGGCAGGACTGTCTTGTCGGGATTCTGTTCCGAGAAGATATCCAGCTTTTCCGCAAAATCCTCCGTGACGGTCTTGCCGACCGGTGTTTTCCATCTCTTCACTTCCACGATCACCGTCCGCCCGCAGTCCGACTCGGCAACGATGTCGAGTTCCATGTTTTTCCCGTCCTCCCGCTGAAGCGGAACCCGGCGTTTCACTGCGATGATGTTCAGCCGGGCCTTGTCTTTCACTCCCCTGAAAAAATCGGACAGGGCGAAACGCTTCCTGCTGCGGAACGCGGATGCCAGCTGGCTCTCAGCGACCCTGCCGGTGAGGTTGTTCAGCGCACCCTGAAGCCGGTCCCGATCCTTTTTCAGTTTTTCGATCTCCTCCTGAAACTCCAGTTTCAGGTCTGTCGGAGTGAATGTCCCGATCTCCTTCTCGAAGCGGTTCCGCAGAATCAGATTCAGGGTGCCGTCCCGCAGTCCCCGGAAATCGATGTCCGATTTTCCCCATTCGATCACATCCGCCTCCACCAGGAGATTCAGCCGCCTCCGGATGGCATCGGTGCCGATCCCCAGTCCCAGCGTTCTCTCCAGATCATCCGGAGTCCAGGACTGGTCCGAATTTTTGCTGAGATGCAGGAGAATCTTTTTCGCATGCCGGTCATTCACCTTGGCCAGGGTGAGCTGGATGTACTCCCCCCATGTCCGGGACATCTCCGAGTACCGGTCCGTCACCTCATAGTTCACCGTGGCGGCCACCCCCTCCTCCGTGGTCAGATCCCGGTGTTCATAATCGCTCTGCATCACGCAGGAGATGAAGAACGGGTCCGACATGCACAGTCTGTTGATCATCAGGGCCGTGTCGTTCGTGACCGGCTCGCCAAAAGCCTCCGAGTATCTGTACACCGCCTCCAGTCCCTTCTCCGGCTCGAGATACGGATTCATGCGGATTTCCGTCAGACGCCCGGCCTCCAGATATTTTCCGGCGATCTCGATCAGCCAGCTCACATAAGAGCCGGTCACCAGCATGGGAGCCACCTTGGACTCGGAGGGTGAGTGAAAGCTGCCCGGAATGGTTTCGTCCGGCTTTCCTTCGCACCCCTCATTCCGGTAAACATAGCGGGAAAGGTTCTGAAACTCGTCTATTATCACCAGAAAACGTCTTCCTAAGACCGAAGCATAACGATGCGGGGCGCTGTAAGCGGTATACCACATCAGGTCATGCCGACGCTTCTCGCTGTCGTTGGCAATTGAGTCCACATCTCTGACAAGCGAGTCAAGAGCTTTTGAAACGCCGTACTCTCTGATATGCTCCAATGTAAGAAGGTCGTCCACCGCGCGCTCATCTCTCTCCAGGAAGGAGATATACTGGGACGCGAAGGTCTGGTAATATCTGAAGGCCAGGTGCGGATACCAGATGTTGCTTTCCGGAATGTCAATATAGAACGGAATCACCTGACCGTTCTCGCTCCAGACTTGGTTGAATATTCGCTGGACAAAGGATGTCTTCCCGCTCTTCCGCCGGGCCAGGATCACCCTGGATTTGGAAAGCTTTTTCGGGATGTTGGCGATCCATTTCCCGAACTTCTCAAACTCCCTGTCCCGGCCCACAAGCAGGTCGGGGGCTCCGATTTTTTCCTCCAAAGGATACTGCATTATCCATCCTCCTTTCTGATTTGAAGTGCTTTTTTTTAATAGTATCCGGGCATTTCATTATTCCGCAACTCTTTTCTGTGACAAAGGAGTCATGCCGGACGGGATTTGCAATCCCGTCCGAACCGTTTCGTGAGTCATGCCATCATGCCGGTCCGGATTGTTCCCGAAACATTGCAGACGGGATTGCAAATCCCGTCCGGCATATTCGGCATGTCCGGCAATCCCGTCCGACCGTCCGGATTGTTCCCGAAACATTGCGGACGGGATTGCAAATCCCGTCCGGCACGGCATATTCGGCATGTCCGGCAATCCCGTCCGGATTGTTCCCGAAACATTGCGGACGGGATTGCAAATCCCGTCCGGCACGGCATATTCGGCATGTCCGGCAATCCCGTCCGACCGTCTGTCCCGGGACGGATGCGTCAGAAATGCTCAATCCGCTCCGCTGTTGCGATTTCCCGCTTCCGGCACAGATCCCCGGCATCCTTTCGGAATCCTCCCAGGGAGAGAAACGCCGGCAGGACTGTCTTGTCGGGATTCTGTTCCGAGAAGATATCCAGCTTTT
>JAUCGI010000204.1 GCA_030378035.1 Desulfobacterales bacterium HSG2 | reverse complement strand
AGATCTGCTGGCTGGAAAGAGGGACTCTGTGCGACGGAAAGCGGCAGGGATGTTTTATTGACAAGTTGAGCGAAATCTGTGATGAGTGTGATTATTATCAGTACAGGAAGGGAACCGGCCCTTCGGCAAGCTCAGGGTACGAACCGACCTCCCCAAAGGCGTTATAATCAGGGAAATTCCGGGGGACACGAAGCCATAAAAGGAAAACAGCAATGACGGATTTGAAATCCCCGAATTTTGAATTTCTGAAAGATATTGACCCTGCCCTGACGCGTCAGGCTGCAATGGCGGAGCAATACGCTCTTGAAGACCCCAACGCCGCTCTGACAAAGCTGCGGCTTTTCGGTGAGATGCTGGCAATGCGGATATTGCCGCGAATATCATGGGATTCATTCGTCAGGCCGCGCTGGGGGATCCGTTAAAGCCTTATGAACAGACGTCGGATGAGGCGGTCAATAAGAATCTGGCGTCCCGGGAGTGGTCGAGACCTCAGCGGCAATGGCTGCAACGGATTGCCGCTCAGATGAAGAAGGAGATCATTGTGGATCAGGAGGCCATGAACAAGGCGCAGTTCAGAGAGGCCGGGGGCTTTAAACGGATTAACAGGATTTTTAATGGGGAATTGTCGCAGATTTTGGAGGATATTACGGAGCGGGTTTGGGAGAAGCGGGCTTGATATCTGTTATTCGGAAGAGATGCGGCCAAGGTAAATTTACAACGATATGAGGAGTGAGAAATGAGAGTACAACGGCTCGATATTGAGAATTTCCGGGGCATCCGGGAGATGCGGATTGATTTTCATCCGCGGCTGAATGTGTTTGTCGGAAAAAACGGTGCTGGCAAGACCACCATTTTTAACGCATTGGGAAAGGCGATTCAGGTTGCACACCTGAATCATGTCGCGGGGGATGAGCGTCAGGATTTGGAAAACAGGACGATTGTCCACTTCCATGACATTCGGATCGGTGCGGAGCAGAGTCGCATCAGCCTGCAATTCTCGCTCAGAGGCAAACCGATCCGCACGACAACGAGCAGCAGACCGAAGGAGATGGCTTCCGATCTGGACTCCCATTTTCCCGGGGCCGGAATCCGGATTCCGCATCAGGCTTTTTTAGAGGATCGTTCCACGCTCACCGGCACCCACATGCCGGATGAAAGGACAAGAAACCTGATCAGCGGAGCGGATCCGTTGATGGGACATGCCGTGTCAAATATAACCCGCTTCGCTTGGGCTTTTACATGGATTTCAGATCGGGAAGCCGTGGAAAGCAGTCGGTTGAAAAAATTTATCTACGGTGGAAAGGAGTTTGGCAAGGACCCTTTTGAAAAAGACAATATCCTGCAAGCCGTCAAAGCCGTCATCGCCGAAATAACAGGATTTGACGAATTGTTCGATGACAGGGAAAAACAGGGGTTTACGGTTCGGAAATGCCTCAGATACGGAGAGGATGTACTCCTTTTCTCACAGCTTTCCTCCGGCGAGCAACACCTTGTCGCATTTGTGGCCACGATTGCGTCATTCCTCGCTGACTCTTTTCCTGATGCGGAGAATCCTCTGCACGGCGAAGCGGTTTTCATGGTGGATGCCATCGAACTTCACCTGCATCCTTCGTGGCAGCGGGAGATCATTCCCAGACTTCTGGCCGCGTTTCCCAACTGTCAGTTTGTCATTACGACCCATTCGCCCCAGGTTCTCGGCAATGTGAAACCGGAATCTGTTTTTATTCTGGAAGAAACGGATGGCGAGGTGACATATCAGAAGCCGGATGAAAGCTACGGGATGACCATGGACCGCATTCTGGAACTGGTGATGGCGGATGAATCACGACCCGCTGAACCTGTGCGGGAGCAGTTGGAGGCCCTTTTTGAGCATATCAGCCGGAAGGAGTTCGATAATGCCTATGATATTGTAAAATCTCTTAAATCAGAGATCCCGACGGATCCCGATTTGATACGGGCGGAGATGATACTCCACCGGAAAGGGATGGGCCTGTGAGACATATATGCAAGACCGCTGAACCTGAAACCTTTCGTCGCTGGAAAATCCGCAATAAGAGAGCCCGCGATAAGAAAAAGGTTGTGAACTGGGATAAACTTCCTGAAACTGTGCGTAGAGATCTCAGGAATCACCTGATTGATGAGCAACTCGGGATGTGCTGTTATTGTGAGGTGATGATATCTCTGGAAAATTCTCATGTTGAACATTTGAAACCCAGAGGCAACCCATCCTATCAAAAAGATATGTTTTTGTATGAAAATCTCTTGGCCTCGTGTAAGCACAAGGATAGCTGCGGGGAGAAGAAAGATGGATTAACAGGATTTTTAATGGGGAATTGTCGCAGATTTTGGAGGATATTACGGAGCGGGTTTGGGAGAAGCGGGCTTGAGAGGGATGGGAGCGGGGGAATTGCTGGATATTTCATGGCTCAGGGATGATTCTGTTGAGTCTGCCGCGAGTCTGCCGGAGCATGAGGTGCTGGCTCTGGAGGCTATGGAGGAACTGGAGGGGGCTTTGGGGAATTTGCGGGATATCTTGGAACACTTGGAAGGTGAGGAGGTGGCGGAGTGAGTGAAAAATTGCCGAAAGGATGGATATCCACAGAACTTGGGAAATTATTGAATGATATTTCTTATGGATACACGGCAAAAGCAACAACAGATATAGTAGGTCCCAAACTGCTTAGAATAACTGATCTGCAAAATGGCAGAGTAAATTGGGAAATAGTACCCTATTGTAAGTGTAATAATATTGATAAATATAAGTTGGAAAAAGGGGATATTGTTGTTGCAAGAACAGGCGCTACTACGGGTAAGAGCTATTTGCTTGAAAGTTTGCCATTTCATGCTGTTTATGCTTCGTATCTTATCAGGCTAAAGCCATATAATCAAACTATCGGAAATTATATTCAGAAATTTATGATTAGCACTCGTTATTGGGAACAAATACAAATTGTAAGTAAAGGTATAGCCCAACCCGGTGCTAATGCTTCGATATTGTCTAAGTTGCAACTACCATTACCGCCTCTCCCTGAACAAAAACGCATCGCCGCCAAACTGAACAGCCTTTTGGCAAAAGTGGATGCCTGCAAAGCCCGGCTGGATAAGGTTTCCGAAATCATCAGACGGTTTCGGCAGTCCGTGCTTGCTGTTGCCACTTCCGGGAAATTGACTGAGGATTGGAGGGAGGAGAATTCGGATTCGGAAAGTGCGGAAGAACTTCTCAGGAAAATTCAAATGGAAAGGCGTGCTTATTGGGAAAAAGAGCAAATGGAAAAGTTTAAAGCTAATGGGAAATTACCCAAAAACGATAAATGGAAAGCTAAGTATAAGGAGCCGATATCTTTAGAAGTAAAAAAATTAGATGAGATAACGAAAGGTTGGGCTTGGAGCAATTTTGACACAATTTCAGGGAAAATAACGGACGGTGAACATGTTACTCCAAAAAAAGAAAATAGTGGAGTATTTCTTTTATCTGCAAGAAATGTGTTAAATGGAAAGCTAAATTTTGATAAAGTGGACTATATCTCTGAAAAGACATATCGGAACATAGCTCGTCGAATTGAAGTCACAGAGGATGATGTTCTCATGTCATGTTCGGGAACCGTTGGAAGAACCTGCACCCTTCCAAAGGATTTTAAATGTGCATTTGTACGTTCTGTCGCAATAATAAAACCATTTTTTGGAATGGGTGAATTTATATCCATTTCAATAAGGTCTTCTTACCTTCAAAAGCAAATTGATGAAAATAAAACGCAGACTGCCCAAGCAAATATTTTTCAAGGAAAGATCAAAGCGTTAAAAATTATCCTTCCGCCTTTGAATGAACAAAAAGAAATCGTCCGCCGCGTAGAAGCCCTCTTCTCCAAAGCCGACCAGTTGCAGGAGAAGCTAAACGCCGCAAAATCAGGAGTGGACAAGCTCACCGCCAGCATCCTCGCCAAAGCCTTCCGAGGCGAGCTTGTCCCCCGGGACCCGAACGACGAACCCGCCGAACTCCTCCTGCAACGCATCCGTGCCGAGCAGGAGGCTCATGCGGCAAAACCAAAGAAAGGCAGGCAAAGAAGAAAAAAGAGGACCTGAAAGACAAAATGATAACCCATAATGAGAATCATACCAAAGAAGCTACAATATGAATACACAGAAAATTGCCATCACCATCCCCGGGGAACTGATTATAAGCATTGACAAGTTCAGCAGAGAACAGGGAATATCAGGGAGCAAATATGTTTCCCGAATTCTTCAGGAGAAAATATCGGAAGAAGAAAGAAGGGGGATTAAGAATGCTTATGACACCGTGTTTTCTGATGAATCCGTATGCAGGGAACAACTGGAAACGGCGGCATGGTTTGATAACATGGAAGATAAGGAGGGGCCACAGAATGAGAACACATATTATAAAAATTGGCCTGATTATAACGGATTTAGGGGAGGCTATGAAACCACGAAGGACACGAATGGACACGAATCAGTCGGCAACATGACGATTGAGGGGGACCTGAAAGGTCCTGAAACCGCGAATGACACGAATGAACGCGAATCACACGGTTCTGTGTCCATTCGTGTTCATTCGCGTTCATTCGCGGTTTGAAGCCTCCCCGAAAAGCGTTATAATCAGAATTTCTCAGTCCCGGAAGCACTGGATTCCCGCTTCCGAAGTCAACAAGGTTAAGCGGACCGAAGTTTCCCAAGTCAACAAGGGATCCTCGTCTGGTGGAGCGGGAATGACAGTGGTTTGGTTGGTCTGGTCTGGTTCTCCGATGTGAATCTACACGGATTATGGGTAAGAAAGGATTATGCGTGCTCTTTGGAAGCTCTCAGCTTACATGGATTATGTGAATCCACACGGATGACGGATAAGAAAGGATTACTTCATCAGAGCACGCATAATCCTTTCTTACCCACAATCCTTGCAGATTCATGGAATTAATCACCTTTTTTAAGCTCAACATCCGGCGGCGCGTTAGCCGTAACTTTGAGCGTGTCCGCACCCCGGTTACACGCGGTCTCCGAGTCATCGGTTACCGTGAGAGTCACTGTATAAACCCCGGGATTGAAATACTCATGCTGCACCCGGATCCCGTTTTTAGTTTTGCCGTCGCCGAAATTCCAGCGATACATCAGATGATCGCCGTCGTCATCATAAGAATCCCCGGCGTCAAGAGTAAAAGAGCAATTGGTTGTCTGCACACAGGTGACGATATCCCCCCCTGCCACCGCGACAGGCGGCGAGGCCACAAGAATCGGGCGGGTCGTCGTGCCGGTCTTGCATGTCCCGCGGGAATTGTCGGCCACGGTCAGAGTGACGATGTATTTCCCGGATTTATCATAAACATGACTCACATCTCTCCCTCTGACCTTGGGCGAGCCGTCTCCGAAATCCCATTGATATGCCGTAATATGACCGTCCGAATCCATAGAGTCTCTTCCGCTCAACCGGACTGTCTCGCCCGGGCAGACAATGCTCCGGGCCCGGATACTCGCTGAAGGCGGATTATTAATGACCACATTCACCACATCCCTGCTTTTCCCGGATGGAAGCTCCGAATCATCAATGACCCTGAGAACCACATTATATGTTCCCGGTTTCAGATAGGTATGTGTCGGATTCGGGCCGGAACTGACTGGCGAGCCGTCTCCGAAATCCCATTCATAGAATACGATCTTTCCCTCGGAATCTCTGGAGGCTGTCCCGTCAAACTCGATCGTTTTGGAACAGATATCGAGCAGATCACGCCCAGCGTCCGCAACAGGCGGCGCGTTCACCGTAACGACCACCTCATCCGAAGCCTTGTTGCAGACCGGGAGCCCGGAATTATCCGTAACCGTCAGTGTGACATCATATTTTCCGGGGACAGGGTATGCATGTCTGACCCGTAACCCCTTCCCTGTGGTCTTATCGCCGAAATTCCACATATATCCTGTTACTTTCCCATCAGGATCAGTTGAGCCGGATGCGTCAAAAAATACCTTGTCATTCGGATTAACATACTGATTCTGGCCTGCATCGGCAACCGGCAATTCATTGACCGCCACTATCTTTGAAGCCGTCGCACGGGAGCATGTCGTATTTCTCGCGTCGTCCGCAGTCACACTGACGATGAAACGGCCGGGACGTTTGTAAATATGCTCCGCAACGGCCCCCGTTCCTGTTTCGCCGTCTCCGAAATCCCATGTGAAGGTGAGCGGATCGTCGTTCGGATCATAAGAATCCGCCACATCGAACCGCGTCGGCGATCCCGCGCACGCTGTCTGCAATTCTCCCCCGATGTCAACCACCGGCGGGCCGTTGATTTCAACGGTTGTGGTATCGCTCGCCTTGTTTGCGTCAGTTCCCGAGTTGTCGGTAACGGTCAGGGTGATGTTATAAATGCCGGGCGATTTGTAAATATGAACCGGCCGGCCGCCTCTCCCTTTTTTGCCGTCTCCGAAATCCCATTCATAAGCAATGATATTTCCGTCAGGATCAGTTGAGCCGGTTCCGTCAAAGATGATCTGTCCCGCACAGCCCTTCACCGCTTTGCCGGCATCCGCTGTCGGCGGAAAGTTGACCGTTACCTGGACAACGTCGGCCGCGGTGCCTCCGGGCAGTCCGGTATTGTCTCTGACGGTCAGTACAGCGCTATATTGCCCCGGCTCGGCGTAAACATGCCTCACCTTCGGACTCGGAGATCGGACAGCCGGCGTCTGATCCCCGAAATTCCATTCATATTCGGCTATTGAACCGTCAGGATCAAAAGATGCGCCCGCGTCAAAGGTTGCTTTGGCCCCGGCCCGGGCAATAAAAGGCGTTCCTGCCCGCGCAACAGGCGGATGATTCACCGTGACGATCACCTCGTCGGAATCTGTGTTGCACCCCGCATTCGCCATATTTGTAACGGTGAGAAGGGCGCGGTAAACTCCCGGTTTGTCGTAAACATGGGTTGCCGTGCTATCCGCCACAGGTTCGGACAAATCGCCGAATGTCCAGTTGAATGTCAGCGGATAACCGTTCGGATCTGTTGAACCGGACGCGTCAAAGCTGACCGTCTGCTCCGGGTCAACGACCCGATCAGGGCCTGCATTGGCGACCGGTTTCGTGTCAATTGTTATCAGCGCCGTATCGGTGTGTTTGGCGCATTCGCTACCGGAGTCGTCTGTGACGGTAAGCGTGACAACGTATTTACCGGTCTCTTTGTACAGATGAAACGGCGATTTCTCATTGTCGTGCGGGCTGCCATCCCCGAAATCCCACTGGTATGTGAGACGATCATCATTGGGATCCGATGAAGCCGCGCCCTCGAGATATATCTCCTTACCTCCGCAGACCCTCCGATCCGGTCCGACTTCTGCAACAGGGGGGGCGTTGACCGAAAGCATTATTTCGTCTGAAGCGGTGTTGCACAGGGATTCGGAATCATCGGAAACAATCAGTTTCACTTTGTAATCGCCCGGCTGGATGTAAATATATTCGGGCGTCGGCCCTTCTGCCGCGCTGCCGTCTCCGAAATACCAGAGATATTTTGTTATCTTTCCGTCAGGATCAAAAGATTTCCGCGCGTCGAAAGTGATGATATAATCGCAGCCGGATATGTCCGGGCCCGCATCCGCAACCGGCGGATCATTGACGAACACGACGAGGCCGTCCGCATCGCTGCTGCATCTGCTTCCGGATTTGTCTGTGACGTTCAGCCGGACAGGATATATCCCCGGTTTTTTATAAACATGGGAAACGGCGACACCGGACGCGGAGGAGCCGTCACCAAAAGACCATTTGTATTCTGTTATAAAACCGTCAGGATCATACGATTTGCTTCCGTCAAAGCGGACGGTCTCACCCGGACATGCCCATTGCTTATCCCCGGCTTCCGCGGCCGGCGGAGCGTTCACGGTAATTGTGATCGCCTTTGAGGCCGCGTCATTTACCGCACCGGAGTCGTCTGTCGCGATGAGAGAGACCACATAGCTTCCGGCCTTGCGATAAGTATGGATGACCCGCTGACCATGGGCTTTTTTTGAACCGTCTCCCAGCTCCCAGTTGAATGTCAGGGGATTGTCGTCGGGATCCGTGGTCTCTGATGCGTCCAAAAAGACGGTGTTGCATGCCGGCAGAACCTCCGGCCCGGGTGCCAGTCCGTTGTAAAGGAAGCTCCCTTTGGCGATCTGTGTGTCTTCTGAAAGAACCGAGTCTTTTTTAAGAGCCATTTTATCCTTTAAAATAAAAGATTCGGCAAGAATCACATCTTCTTCCAAAAGGGTGTCTGCCGGAATCTTCCCGCTCCCCTGAACAGTTATTTCCTGGGGAATCCGTGTCCCTTTTCCGATTTTCATCCCTTTTGCCAACACGGTTCCGGCAGCCAGCGTCACATCCGCACTGACAACAGTATCCTGTTCGACAAACAGGGTGTCCGGCGTGGTTATGAAATCCGGTTCATACACCTTGCCGGCCATAATAACGGGCAGACTGCTTCTCGGACGTGCTGTCGAATACATGGGAAAAGGGTTGCCTTCAAGATCAGTGACGTTAAAGACAATGTCGTTGTTGGGGAATTTGCCTTTGTGAATCTGGAAGGTCCACGCCTCGCTGAAATCCTCTTCCAAAATATCATAAGTGGTCCTGGACCAGCGTTTATGCTTCTCTTCCGATGTCTCCCGGTCTTCGGAGGATGCTGATATCTCATCTTTGAAACTGTATTCGGTGACTCCCCATTCATTATTTCCGGTTGAGTAAACCGGGACGCCGGGACGGGTCGGCGTGTTCAGATATACCATATTATCGCCGTCAAAATCCCACAGGTTGCTGATCACATGACGCGTATTCCTGGGAACAGCAAACGGAAATGAATAAATCATGGTGCCCTCGTTGTTCGGCAGCCGGTACGACCATTCATAAGCATAAGCTTCGATACCGGGTACTTCCGCTGATCTGTCAGGGGATGCGGATAAAGCGAGTTTGTATAAATTGCCGTCATCCCCTTCAATCCCTTCGACAACAAATTTGAAGAGATAACGGCCGTCAACGAGTTCTCCCCTTTTCGGATCCACTTCCGCAAACAGGATCCATTTCCTGTCGGTTTTGCGATCCATGCCATAAATTTTTGTAGCTAACAGTTCACCTGATTTGTTAGGTCCTTCAGGTTTGACGCCTCTTGCATTCGGGTCTGTGTACGCGCCGGCTCCGCCGTACAGTTCAAAACGTGTTTTCGTGTTCCATTTCTTTTGGATTTCATCCGCTTTTCCGCCGACATCAGGGTCAAAAATGCTGATGTAAAAAGGTTTTGTAATTTTCTCAGGAACAGAGAAAAAGATGGTCTGACTGAAATCGTCATCCCCCCAGTCAACCCCGGATTCATTCCCAAATGTGCACAGATAGGGAATATTCAGTGTGGGATGAGGTATTTCTTCGCCAAATGAGCGCGCGGAAAACAGAATCGCCGTCAAAACAGAAAGCAAAAAAAAAGATTGCTTTAGCATAAAAATTTCTCCTCTTGTCAAATTGCATCCGGGCAAATTGCAAATTTGCCTTTACAACGTAGTGCAATTTTTCAAATTGCATTTGGGCAAACTGCATTTGGGCAAATTGCAAATTTGCCCTGCGGCGTAGGGCAATTTTTCAAATTGCACTTGGGCAAATTTCAAATTGCATTTGGGCAAACCGCATTTGGGCAAATTGCAAATTTGCCCTACAGTGTAGTGCAATTTTTCAAATTGCGCCTGGGCAAATTGCAAATTTGCCCTACAGTGTAGCAGCAATTCTAATTTTGGAAAAAATCAATGTCAAAATCCGTGCAAAGATGGTTTGGGCAAACGCAGTTTCAACACATTGCGGCCTCATCAAAATCCATTTGCAGCCAAAATTAGAATTGCTGACAGTGTAGCGCAATTTTTCAAATTGCGCCTGGCAAATTGCAAATTTGCCCCACGGTGTAGTGCAATTTTTCAAATTGCACCTGGCAAATTGCAAATTTGCCCTACAGTGTAGCGCAATTTTTCAAATTGCGCCTGGGCAAATTGCAAATTTGCCCTACAGTGTAGCGCAATTTTTCAAATTGCGCCTGGGCAAATTGCAAATTTGCCCTACAGTGTAGCGCAATTTTTCAAATTGCACCTGGCAAATTGCAAATTTGCCCTACAGTGTAGCGCAATTTTTCAAATTGCGCCTGGGCAAATTGCAAATTTGCCCTACAGTGTAGCGCAATTTTTCAAATTGCGCCTGAGCAAATTGCAAATTTGCCCCACGGTGTAGCGCAATTTTTCAAATTGCGCCTGGCAAATTGCAAATTTGCCCTACGGTGTAGCGCAATTTTTCAAATTGTACCTGGCAAATTGCAAATTTGCCCTACAGTGTAGTGCAATTTTTCAAATTGCACCTGGCAAATTGCAAATTTGCCCTACAGTGTAGTGCAATTTTTCAAATTGTATTTGGGCAAATTGCATTTGGGCAAATTGCAAATTTGCCCTACAGTGTAGGGCAATTTTTCAAATTGCATTGGTCCCTTCTTTTATAATGGAAAGGGACGAATTTACAAGTTGCTGTACCAGCTTTTCATTTTATAGTCTCAAAAACCATATTCTAATTTCCATTCTTTCATAACTAACTAAATAATCCAATGGGGTAAAAACTGTAATCAAGGGTAGGAATATCCTACTTCTGAGGTAGAAATATTCCCCCTTTGAAATATCAGTAATTCTGAAACTTTTCCCTTCATGCTCCTGCAATCCTTCGGGATATCATTCAGTTTGCCGGAACAAGTGTTTCCCCGGCCTCGCTCTGCTCTGAAATTTGATGATTCGGTAAAATCTGTGTTTGACAAAGTGATATTGAAAAAGTATGTTCAAGTGGAAATAGGAAATAGGAAATAGGAAATAGGAAATAGGAAATAGGAAATAGGAAATAGGAAATTAGGAAATAGGAAATTAGGAATTAGGAAATTAGGAATTAGGAATTAGGAATTAGGAATTATGCAATGCAATGGACAGAAGTAAAAGTTATTTTCGATTTTGACGACAAGGCGTTTGCCGCGGATATTATTTCAAATATTTTTTATGACTTGGGCGTAAAAGGCGTTGTGGTTGAATCTCAGACGATTGAACCCGCGGACGGCTGGGCAGGCGATGATCTGGAAATGCCGGATGAGGAGGCTGTTATCGGTTATTTCCCTGAACATGGCGGAATGGAACAAAAGCTCGATATGCTGGGGAAAGAACTGAAACGTCTGGAAAAGGAGAACGGCATTATCAGCCGGATTGTCTGCAAAGCGGTTGACGAGGAAGACTGGGCCGAGTCATGGAAAGAACATTTCTGGCCTGAGAAGGTCGGCAAATCCGTCGTTGTGAAGCCCACATGGCGGGAATATGTCGCGTCCGAGGGTGAAGTCGTCCTGGAGATCGATCCGGGGATGGCCTTCGGTACAGGCGCACATCCCACCACAGCCTTATGTATCCGCATGATTGAGACCTATCTGAAACCCGGTGATTCTTTTCTGGATATCGGAACAGGATCCGGAATACTTATGATCGCAGCCGCAAAACTCGGAGCGGAAACGGTCTGGGGCGTAGATACAGATGAGGTTGCGGTGAAAATTGCCCAGAAAAATTTGTTGCTGAACAGGATAGGGACGGAAAGATTCAGGGTTATGAACAGCGATCTTACCGATGCGGTGGAGAGGCGGTTTGATCTTGTCGCCGCGAACATATTATCAGGAGTGATCCTTGTCTTGCTGGATACAATTGAAAAGGTGTTGGCAAAGGGCGGTGTTTTTATCTGCTCCGGTATTATTGAAAGGAACAGAGACACCGTTGTCCGGGGAATGAGGGATTCGGGTTTTGAAATCATGGATATTCAAACCAGAGAAGAATGGGTGGCAATCGCGGGAGTAAGGGTTAAGGGTTAAAAGGGTTAAGGGTTAAGGATTAAGGATTAAGGATCCTGCACACGACCTTAACCCTTAACCCTTAACCCTTAAAACCCCTACTCCATAACAACCAGCACCACCCGCCGGTTTTTTGCCCGGTCGCTTTCTGTTTCATTGAGGGCAACAGGCCTGGATTCCCCGTAAGAAAAAGCGCTCATGCGATGGAGCGGAATTTTGTGTTCAGTGTGAAGATAGCGCAAGACCGCTTCGGACCTGGCCTGACCAAGCACAAAATTGTATTCGTCGGAACCGATATCGTCCGTATGCCCCTGAATCTCGATAAAAACCTCCTTGTTTTCCGATATCAGGTTCATGGCAAACACATCCAGCGCCGACCGGGCGTTTTCAGAAAGCTCTGTCTCCTTGTACGCGAAAAAAACCGACTCATCCGACATTGTCATTTCATAAAGCAGTTTTCCCTTCTTGACTCTCTCTGCGTCCATAGCTCTCGCCACAGCCCCCTGAGTCGAAGTCAGTTCTTTATGAAATTCCTCTTTCTGGTTTGTCAGTTCGTTATGAAATTTCTCTTTCTGGTTTATCAGTTTTTTATGAAATTCCTCTCTCTGGTTTGCGACAGCGTTTCTCAACCTGGCGATATCCTGCTGGTTCATCTCCAGTTCTTTCCAGACTTTGCTGATATCCGCGTCCATCTCCGCCTTGGATGCCCCGATATCGGAGCCCAGCTCCTGATTTTTTATCGCCAGCAACTCGATCTTCTCATTGACATATTTCTTACTTGCACATCCGGTCATCCCTGACAAGATGATTCCGCCTACCATGGCAAAAGTGAAAAAAAAATTTTTCATCATTCATTCTCCTTTTTTCTCAGAGGACAGAGGACAGAGGACAGATATCCGTTATTCTTTGGGGTTTTTACAAAATTTATCCGGTTCAGCCATCATGCTTCCAAGCATCCGACCAACTTCCTTACATTTGGCACTTACACTTGCACTTGCACTTGCACTTAAACCCGCACTCAGACTCCGGCCGACTCCGGCCTGAGCATGTGCTCCGTTAATGAATGTTCGGAGTCTGAGTATAAGTGTAAGTGCAAGTAGCAAGTTTAAGTTCAAGTTTAAGTGCAGGTGCAGCCTCCCCTAAATCCGTTATAATCAGCCTTTTTGATATATTGAAAATCCCCTGCTGAAGCTCAAAAGCCCTCTGCCCTCTGCCCTAAATGCCTCTCCTGATCAACTCCCTCGCAATGTCAATGTTATAAGCCTCCCTGGGATCAAAGTCCCCTTCGTACATGGTAGCGGCCTCCAGGATTGCGTCATAAGGCATCCATCCGTGTTCTTTCCAGAGTTCGGGGTCATCCGCAAACCAGAGCCTGAAACACACACCCTCCCCGGTTTCACGGACGTACATTCGGGCACGTTTGTTCCCGGGATAGGGATGGTAATATAATCCTTTATCGTCTTTCACGATTTATTCCTTTTTCATTTGAGGCAACCTTTTTTCGTATCTTTTAAACACGGAGAACACGGAGAATTCACAGAGACCTCGGAGACTCACTCTGCGGCCTCTGTGGGAACTCTGTGACCTCCGCGGTTAAAAAAACGCAGAAAGGTCACGTTTTAAGTGCGGGACTGTGAACGCTCCTTCACACGCAGCAGCCCCGGGCTGTTATGCAGGTACATCAGGGGGGAAGAATACCCTGCATCCAAAAAACACTGTTCAAGCGCATCAAAAAGAATCGGACGATCCGGCCATGTGTATTGTTTCTTTCTCTGATTCAGCGCGTCCCATATCTGGCTGGCATGAGGCTTCTTCTCAAACACCTCTTTTTGCGCTTGGTCGCACATAAACATCTCACAGACAATCGGCTTGACCTGCCACATACACCCGCCCTCTCCGAGATAGACGCATTTGAATCCGTTATTCGGCTTTTCAAGCACGGCCATCAGGTTTTCAATTTCGTCATCCCGGGATACCAGCATATTGATTACCGCATCTGCAAAAAAGGTGATAATGCCCTCCCGTGAGCAGCACGCGCTCAGTCGGCTTTCATAGCAGTTTTTGATGCATATCCCTCCGAAATGCTCACATAAGAAAGCGTCTGTCTCTTCACGAAAGGAAAGATAATCCGCAATCATTGCCTTCAGTTTATCTTTTTCCGAAGAAGAAAGAGTGGCGAGATGCTGTCTCACCATGGAAAATGTCTCTGACTGCTCTTTGTGGTAGTCATTCATGGTCAGTTCGCTCCCGCTCTTCTCAGACACTCCGCCTTGCTCTCACCTTTGCCGCAGGAGATAAAGACCACCCGCCTGTTCCTGCGGTGCCACTTCTTCTCTGTTTCGCCTTCCTGACGGGGCAGGGTCCGGGTTTCACCTTTGCCTTCCGCTTCAAAAACGGAAGAGGACGAGACACCGCTGTTCAACAGGTATTGCTCAACAACCTTTGCTCTGTTCACAGACAGTTTGTAGTTTTTATCAGCCGACCCCCTGACATCGGTATGCCCCTGGATAATCACGCTGTAAGCTTCCATTCTCGGACTCCTCAGCACCTCAGCCACGGTATCCAACTGGGCTTTCCAGTCTTCTTTGGTTTCTGCCCTGCCTGTGTCAAATTCAATATAGGTGTCTATTACCGGACGCACACCCAGCTTTACCGCTGATCTCACATCAAGATGGCTTGCCAGTATTGTTTCATCCCGATAGATATGATCTTTTTCCAAGGCAATACATTTCTTCTGATATTCCTGCAAAAGACCGATATTTTCCGCTTTCAGGTGAATGTCGCCTTCAAGAACCTTTTTACCTTTGTAATAATACCTGAGTGCATGAATCGGCTGATCTTTTATGTTATAAATATCCCCCAAATACAGATAGGCTTCAAAATCCTTTTCATTAATCTTAACCGCTTGGCGATAATAGTCAATCGCGTCTGAATATTTCTTCTGTTCCGTCATAATATCCCCCAGATACCGAGACGGTGCAGACCACGTCGGACATTTCTCTTTCGCCTGTTCCAACAGTTGAATAATCCGGGGATAATCAAGGCTTTCTTTCTGTTTGTACAAATTAAGGGCAGCCTGCACATCCTGATTTCCCAGATCACATCCATCTTCCGCACAGGTCACGGACCCGGCGATGACTGACATCGCACACACGATAAAAATAAGCGTCTGTTTTCCCATCATTACACCTCCCGTTTTTTTATGTTTTTCCTCAGTTGTTTGATGAAAAACCCATCCAATTTACCTTAAACGCCCATGATTCTGACAGATTTTGTGGTCTGAATCCTTTCCCAACCACTATGATCAGAGGATTTTCATATAACCACAAAATCCGTTAAACCAGAAACGTCCAAGCAACTTTCATTCAAATGTCCTGTCTCTGATTCTGAGTTTCAAAATATCTGACAAACAAGTCAAATCTGCCCTCCGAATTCGCCAATGCGGTATTTACCCTGCTCATGGGAACCCCTAATCTGAAACGCCTTTGTTTTCCCTCACCCGGATGAGGCACATCAGCAAGAATACCCGTATTTAGCAACGTCGGCAATATATTGTCGAAAAAGTGTTTTTTATCGTTGCCCAGTCTGACCTTAAAAACATTTTCGTCGATCTGAGTGGCTCTTATAAATTTCCTTAAAATTTTTTCCGTAAGAATCAGATCAGGGTCAGGTTTGTATGGTTCATGCCCGGCAATATTTTTATCTTCATCAGTAAAGACAAAACCTTTGTTCGCCAAGGTGACACTGATGTCACTCGGATCAAAAATTTCATTCTCACCAATGAGGATGCTTTCAATCATGGAATCTCTGACTGTCACGTTGTTTAAGGAAAACTCTCCGTCAACAGCAAATCTTTCGATGATACAACTGATGAAAAGGCAGTCAGTCAGTCTGCTCTTACGGAGGCCTGTCGCCCTGAAATACGACTTTTTGAAACTGACATTTCTGATCTTTCTGGAATGCAACGCATCCGGAGGAAATGCCATATTCTCGATAAGTATCGTATCATCAGCATTAAATCCGTCAAGCAGTCTTATCGTCAGAAGACCGCAATTCTCTCTGATGATCGAAACAGGGCCCTCCTTTATGCACAAACCTTGCAACATACGGATTGCATGAGAGATGTCATCCGATTTTTGTTTCAGCAAACTTGCAACGGTGTCCGCCGTCTGTTGTGAGAGTGAGGATATCCGCAAAATGCTCCTCACTTCTGTCAGCTCGTCATTTATCATGTTTTCGGCCAGAGCCTTGCCAAGAAAGAACTGTCTGAATTCGTCATGGTCAAAGGAAAACGCCTTGGATCGCCCTGAACGGATTAATAAGGCATGTTGCTTTATTCTCGTATTCCAATTTATCCACAATTCTTTCTGAGATATACACCAATCCTCTGTTTTGAATATGCGTCATAATGTTGTCATAGTCAATTAAAACAAATAATTCCATAGCTTGTCAGTCTGGTAAATAGTTAGTTGGTATTATGAGTCCGTGTTTATCTCCCTTCTCAAATTTCCGCGCCGCAGTTACCAAATCCTTCACAACCCGCAAGAATCTGGCATAGGAGGGAGCAAATTTCAAAACCTCTCCTTTGAAAGGGAGATGCTTAACCATTTTAGGCATATCTGATGTTTTTGAATACTTCCGTCCGAGTGCATCCCTGATTTTTCCTGCATGTCCGACGCTCTTCTCTGCATTTTCCCGATCATGCTGGGTGATTCTGTCAGGATTGGGAGGCGCTGTTTGCCTAACGATATCAGGCCATCCTGCCACAAGCCATGCCTCAAATTGTCTGTTTGCCACTGCCACCCTTACGGGAATACCTCTCGAATGAGTAAACGCACGCTCAAGAAGCCGGGGACCAAGAGCCGATTTTTTATCTCTTCCTCTCTTCTCCAGGCATTCGTCATCAGCATCCAAAAGAATTAAAATTGCATCCGGATTCCGCTTAAATGACAGATTCACAAAATATTCAATCCCCAGATGTCTTTCTTTCTGATACCTGGCTTTGAGTTTGGTGCAGCCCTTGGTATTGATGACCGGAGCCGGAATAACATCATAAATCCCCTGCTCTTGCAGATAACGAACGACCAAACCACTCAGACACTCGGCTTCGCTATGGCCTTCTACTATCAGTTGAAGTTTGAGGAGTGTCATTCTGTATCTGCCTCGAAGAACCCGCCTTTTACCGAGGAGGGCAACTGAGCTACCGAGATCGCATTGAATTGAAGCATCTCTCCCACAGAAACGGGGTAGTCATCTTCTGCCGGCGAAGGCGACTCAAGCTTGTATATTTCGCTTCGACCCAGTTCCCATCGAATAAGCCGGGTACGGGCTTCGGTGATCGGTTTCTGCATAAGCGCCACCGGGCTGTGAGACGTAATTACAATCTGAGTTTGTTCAGCCGCCTCTTCAATGGCCTCCGTAATCGTAGCGAAAGCCTCCGGATGAACGGAGTCTTCCAATTCTTCTATAAAAATGAGTGTCGGAGGTGGCTGCTGACAAATCGCCAGCAAAATCCCCAAAATTCTCAGTGTTCCGTCGGATACCTGTGTGGCGTCAAGCCGGATCATCCTTTCGCCATTTTGCTCAAATCCGAGTATTCTGCGGCCGCGAAATGATTCCGTGAACACCCGATGAATTCCCGGTATGACCGTACACAGCCGGTCTGTCAATGTTTTAATGGCGCTGCGATGATTTTTGAGTCCTTCGATCACATTGGCGGCGTTCTGACCGTCGGATGCAAGTCGGCTTTGGTCTAAGACAGTTGTTTCCTGCCGCATCCGTTCAGGTGAAAAAATGTATGCACTCACGCCTTTGATCTCGTCCAGACAGGCTTTCCAGAACGGATGACTGCCAGCCAGAAGGGGGAATGCCAACTGATCCGGTGCCAATGGAAGCTCGGGCAAAGGCAAACTTGTCTGAAGCTGATCTCCTTCTCGATGGAAGTGCGGGATCTGATCCGTTGAAAATGTCAGATGCTCCTGAAAAATCCGGTATCCGCCGCCTTCTGTGAGCAGAAGTTCGAATCCATATACTGCCCGCAGCCGATCATCCCCGGATTCAAACCGAAGCTGAATCGCCAGAGAGAGAGATTTTTCAGATTCCTTGCCGCTTTGCCGAATCCAGTATTCAAGTCCCCCGCGACGTGACAGGGCATTACTGAGAGAATCTGTGAGGGCGTCTCTCATAATTTCAAGCGCCTCTCGCAAAGTGCTTTTGCCGGCCCCGTTCTGACCAATTAAAATGGTAAAATCCTCAAAGGTGAGACAGGCATCCGGATATGAGCGAAAATTCCGGAGCCGCAGTTGTTCAATGAATATCGTTTTAATCGCTTTCAAGTCCGGAACTTGTGATGAATCACTCGCTTTGGGTTCCGATGGGAATGATTCCCTGCCTGTGCCGGTATCATGGTTATTTTCGCCTGAACCGGTTACAAGTCCGTCGGCCAGGTCTTCAGAGTTGATTGTACTGCTATGAGCGTCTTGCTCCAATGGTTTCACTTTCGGCTCCTGTTTCTTTTTGTCCGGACCTTCAATCGCCCCACGAACTGCTGTCTGATTCGGTGAGCCTTCCGTTTCGGCCCACCGCTCAGGAAATCTCCGGGTCCGCTTTGTGTCACCGGCCTCGGCCCATGTAATCAGTCGGCTCAGTTCGTCTGCTGACAGGGGCGGACAAAAACGATCCAGATCGCTTTCAAGCAAAGATTTCCACCATTCACTGTCGGTCTCACCAACTATTCTCGGAACTTGCGATCATAATCGCTTTTGCTGTGATTCATATACTTCCGGGTCCCTTCATACCAAATATCGCTCTTCTTCAATTGGGCGATCATATCCTTAATGTTTTTCAGGGCCTCATCAAAAGTGAGTTTTGACAGATAATCCCCCCTTTCCTGAGCCATTCTGATCCTGAGCGGGGTCGGCGAAGCCACGATTTTCAAAATCTCCTCTCCGGGTTCATTGCTGATCTCCAAGACAAAATCATCGCCGCACTGCTTGGGGTCGAGAATGCGGATTTTTCCTCCCTTTGCAATCTTATTATTCTTCTGATATTCAAAGGGCAGATAAAGATTCAGCTCCCCCCCCGCATCCACTGCGAGAACATACACATAAGCATCAACCTCGCTTTCGATGATGTATGTGACTTGCTGGCCGCCATAAAAATCATTTTTATCATAGACCCTTCCATTGGATTCCACCTTTACCGACATGGGAAAGCCATGCTCCGACTCGATCTGATCCAAGAGGTCTTTCAAAAATGCGTGCTGTATCCGTTTTCTTATGCCTGCGGCAAGCTTTGCTTTGTCATAATATGGGAAACTGTTCAGGAGAAAGCCGTTTGCGTTGGTCAGTTCCACGGAATTCCTGAGAATCTTAACATAGAGATGATAACTCTTATCCTTCTTGCTGAAGTCTGTCAAGGCGTATCTCTTTGTATGATCCAGATCCGACGAGGTCAGAAGTTTTTTGCCGGATTCATCTGTTATGAGGACGCTGATTTTATGACGATCCGCATCCGGGAGACGGCTCTTCAGGCGCGTGGAAACTTTAATATCCTTTGATGCGGTGACAAACGGCTCAAGCAATCCGGCGGAATCCGTGCCTCTGTATCTTTCAGGCTCTGTTCCCCTGAAGGCAGGCTGAATATCCGGTGTCTGCTCAAGGTTCATTTTGCCTTTCATAACATTATTCAGGGCGGTGTATAATTTCAGATAAGAGACATCTTCCGCTGTCGCACCCTGATGCGCCCGGGTGCATACTTCTCTGGCCGCCCGAATCATGGCGCTGGTAAAACACCCCTGATAATTCCCTGTCTCGAACTGCCGTTCCAATGCAACCTGGGAACTCTGAGCCGCGTAAAGGTAAACGTGATTTTCCGGTATGGTGTCTTCTGACGGTCCCGGCTTTACAGTGCCTGGGTGGTGCTGCTGACCGAACCTCCCCCTGCTCTGAACATATCTCGGAACGGCCACCGAAAAATCGGAAAACTGACCGATGGAGCGGAATCCTGATCCGGAATGACAGCTATCCAGCATGGCAAGCAGTTTTTTCCCCCTCAGTTTTTCAAACCACAAGCGCAGGTCGTCATCAATGAGTACCGTTTCAGGTTTCAAAGAACGCTTCGGATTGAATTCGGCATCATGCGTCAGGAGGACTTCATCACGGTTATCCTGTTCATCTCCGTTGCGGTCAGATATCTGGCTTCCGTGGCCTGAGAAATAAAAGAACCGTTCCTCAACCGCCTCACCCTTGAGAAACCAGTTTTCCATAATGCCTCTGATATTGGGCTTGGTGGCCTCATGATCCGCAAGCACCAAGATTTCATCAGATTCATAGCCAAGCACTGGTTTGAGCAGTTCCTCCTGAATCAGTACAATATCACTTTTCGGTCCCCTGAGATCTTTCAACTTGCTGTCGCTGTTAAGGTAATCTCCGACGCCGATTACCAGCGCCTTTTTTTCGCAGTCATGACATACACGCTTTTGTCTCAGTATATCCCGCCATCCGCCAGCCCCGATGGCAGGCCCGGCAAAAAGCAAGAGAATGAGGTATAAAACAAGAATTTTTTTCATCATAGGTTCTCCTTTTTAAACTTTGTCCGTTGCATATAAACATCCGTAACCTGTCGGTCACAACAAAACACAAAACACCAAAACACTTTAATCTGGGCCGGACGGGATTTGCAATCCCGTCCGCAGTGTTTCCGCCTCGCCGAAACGGTCTGGACGGCTTGGGATATTCTGGGCCGGACGGGATTTGCAATCCCGTCCGCAGTGTTTCCACCTCGCCGAAACGGTCTGGACTCACAACAAAACACCAAAACACAAAACACCAAAACACAAAACACCAAAACACTTTAACATCCGACAATGTGAACCCGCCGATTATTTATCCTAACTGTCTTCCAGAATATCTTTTTTTTCCAGGACACGCTTTTCCGCCGGTCAAAGACAATCAGCCAGCCTTCGTCGCATCCCAGGGTGTCCATGTATTCGCCCAACTGTTTCTTCCCTTCCTCATAAGTTTTCGGTCCGTAGCGGAGTTTCAGTTCGATCGGATAACGCATGCCAGCATAATGAACGCAGAGGTCAAGCCGCCCCCTTCCCGATGCGAACTCCCTGCTGATTTTTCCTCCCGTGTTTATCACCCGTTGCAGAAAGGCCATGAGAACCAAGTGCGGCGCAGCTTCCTTATACTGATATCGTCCGATCCATATTGCCGAATTCTCACGCCAGAAGTGCTGAAAGTCCGTAAGAAGCCGTTTCATATCGAGCCTGCCGTCTGCCGACAGATATGCGGGCGCGAGGGGAGGATAACCCCGATGTTCCATTTCCATCTGCGCCCGGAAACTGAGTCCCCGGATGATGATCTCGCCGTAAACGGGATTCGCCGGGACCAGTTTTTTATCAGATTCTCTGAGCAGTCCCAGATCCAGAACATACTGATAATCATCATCCAGCAGATCGTATCCCCGGCTTTCTCCGATAATCACCGGCTCCACAATCTTTCTCACCCGGTCCTCTTTCAGCCGTTCCAGGAGGCTGTCTATGTGGGTGTCCCGGCGGAAGATGATATTCTGAACAGCCTGTTCCGCGTGTTCCGGCAGGATCGGGGCGGAAAAGTCGGACCCGAGGAGTTTCACAATGATTTCCCTGGCAACCGCATTGACCAGCCAAGGCTGTCCGCGGGTATAATACCACGCTTCTTCAATGACCTCGGATGAAAGACCCTGACCTGTCTGATCCGCATGCTGCCCGTACAGTTCCCCGATCTCCTCTCTGCCGAAATCGCGCAGCGTGAAGACCTCGGAAACAATGTTGAACGGACTCGCACTGCCGAGACTGTTCCGGTCCGCTCTGACTTTTGCCTTGTAATCCCGGATATTCCGCATCCCGATAAGCCCGACAGAATGCGCAAAGGGAATCCGGTTTCTGTTCACATAGCCGTCCCTGAGCTGGCGTAAAAACGAAATCAGGGTCTCATCAGTTAGACAATCGGCTTCGTCAAACAGTATGACCAGAGGCTTGTCCAGTTTTTTGCAGAAATATGAGAGTGATTTTACCAAAACATTGTTGAAATCCGAGTAATCCGCATTCTCAGCAAAGGAATATCCTTCCAGATAATTATGAAATTCCACCTCTTTTATGAGATTTCTGACAACAGCCGGTATGCCCCTTTCCACATCACTGATTCCCTGGACAGATTCGAGAGAGCAGTACAGCGCGTAATATTCCCCCGAGGAATTCAACTGTCGGGCCAGATCCAGCAGGAGCGTTGTCTTGCCGGACTGCCGCGCCGCGTGAATGACAAAATACTGCTCCTGATCTATGAGGTCCTTTATACCCTTGCACCGCTCCTGCGCCGGCAGCATATAGTGCTTGTCAGGATGACAGGGGCCTGCAATGTTGAAAAATTTTTTCATCTCTGATCTTAACCCTTAACCCTTAACCCTTAACCCTCAATAAATCTCTATCCCGAGGCTCGTTCCAGCCCAGTCATTGGGAAGCGACTCGGCTTCGTCATATTCCGCATGTCGCTGGGACTGTTTCTGATAGAGCAGGTTGAGTATCTGTAATTTCTGATCCTCGCTCATCAGTTTTGCGGGTTCATTGCTTTCCCCGATAATTGCGTCCATCTCCTTCCACGGGGTTTTTGTAACCATGGCGACAATATTCTCTTTTCCCTTCTGATCCGCGGTAAATTTGAAGCTGATCGGTTTGCCTCTGACTCTGTCAGGCGGAACAGACAGTTCCCTTTCTTTTTCAATGAAATTGCCTTTTGTTCCGTCCCGCATAAGCGACCACTGGTTCGGATATATCAGATACATCTGGTTTGAGGCTTCCATCAGATCAAAGAGATACAGGTATCCGCTGTCACCGCATCTGACATGAAAGCGGATCGATTCAAATTGTCTGAACCGGGTTTGCCCTTGCCGGTTTGCCCACAGGGAAAGCGATATCTCCTTATGGGGATTCTCAGCGGCATGGGCCATATCGGTCATAAGTGAGGCGTTAAAAATTTCCCTGAGACTTCTGCCGGCCAGTCCCGGATTTCCCTCTATCTGGGGATCCTGTGCCGGAAGAGCGTATTTTTTCCTTACATCGTAATAGGTGTTTTTTATGTCAGAAAGAGAAACCGTTTCAGGATTATTCTCAAAGGATCGGATGAGGCTGTAGGTCAGTGCGCCGTGTTTTATTCCCGAGGGAGCGACCTCATAAGCCTTCTGAACAGGAGAGGCGGCTGATAATACAACCATATAGCTTTTACTGGCGTCAATCTCTTCGGAAAGAGCATAGACTTTCGGTTTTATCTCATTATCATACAACTCACCCCGCGTGAATCCTCGGCTTAACCCCTGTTTTGCGGCATACGGATGAGGCGGCAGCGGAACAGACAGGGAGCGCACTTGGTACGCACCTTCTTCCAGGGATCTGGTGGCGGTTCCTGAATGGCAACTGTCAAAGATGGTGACAATCAGTCTTCCTTTCAACTGCTCCATCCGTTCTGCAATCTCATCATCAATCACCATGTTCCTTTTCCTGTGTTTGTCCTCTAACGCAAGATCCGTGTCATACGGACATAAGGTTTCGTCAAGCGGCGGTTCTTCATCTTTTTCATCTCCGTTCAGATCCCAGAAATAAGAACCGTGCCCCCCGTAGAAAAAGAAAATTTTGTCGCCGGGACGGGTCCCTCTGACCAGCCACTCGTCAAATGCCTGAAGAATACCGGCTCTGGTGGCTTGGTCATCCTTTATGAACCTTATTTCACTGTCATCAAACCCGAGGTGTTCTTTCAATACCTTCACAACGCTGGCACCGTCATTCACACAACCCTCCAAGTCGGGGACTTTCGGGTCTTTATATTCATTCACCGCGATGACCAATGCCCGCTTTGCAGCATGCACAGGTACACCAACAATACACGAAAATATAAAAATGGAACATGCAACTTGAAATAATTTTTTCATGGTGTTTCCTCCGTTTTTTCCTACCGCGCTCTCTTGCTCTTGCTCTTGCTCTTGCTCTTTATCTTTATCTTTATCTTTATCTTTATCTTTATCGCACTCCCAGTCAATTAAGAGCAAGAGCAAGAGCAAGAGCAAGATAAAGAGCAAGAGCAAGAGTAAGAGCAAGGCTATCTGAGCAGAAAAGGCTTATGCTTCCCCGTCTTCAGTTCTTCCATCCATTTTTCATCCGTCAGACGCTTTTCATAAGGCACTTTGAATTCATAATAAGAATACACCCCTCCGAAGAAGAGCATCGGTTTGTTTTTCACCGGTATCACAACAATGATTTTTGCGGGAAATCCCACCGCTTCCGTTAACGCCTCCGGCATACGGGTATGCACATCAGCAGCCAGCGGCATCAGAGAATCTGCTTCGCCGGTGATGCCTTCCTCATGCACTTCTGTTATGCTCTGCAGCCTGCTGCTGATGTCCCCCAGAAAAGCGGCATCCTCTCCGTCCGGCATCGCGCCTTTCAGTTCCTTTTCTGAAATATCAGTCAGCCTGTCAAGAATTTTGGCAAGGGACTTATATTTGTTCAACAAAGGTTCCCGGGAATCAATGAATGTGTACAAGTCATACACAACGGAACGCAGTCGCTCATAGACTCGGGGATTGGGTTCCAGGTATGCCCTTTTTACCTGAGGGGGCATCCCTCTCAGAACGGGTGTGTAACTCTGTTTGCCATATAGAATGGTATCGTGTCTCAGCTCGGTCCAGGCACCCAGCGCGGTGTTCAGACATTTCTTTTTCCACATATCGGACCGCATAAAACCGGGTGTTTTTTTATCTGCCTGTTTATCCGACTGAAACAGCGGCATAAAGGAATACAGCATTTTTTCATAAGTGTTCTTTGAGTGCTTAAGGTTTTTACCTTTTAAGACCTTTTTTAAATGTTCCAAATTTTTGTCATAATTTTTATAATCGGTATCCCCTCCGTTCTTCAAAACAGCATAAGCTGTTTCCGATCCGAGAATTGCCATGATATCCAATCCCCGCGGAAACCCTCTGACCTCTCCTGAAACCTGATCCGTCACCCAGGTAAAAGGCTTTTCTTTTGAACCCGTTTTGGTATAAGGAAGCGGATTATTGTCCTTGTCATGGACAAGTTTCTGAAAAAAAGCGGCATCAAGAATGAACCGCTGACCAAAAAGCGTCAGGCCTTTTCTGCCAAGCCCGGTGGAATCAATCTCTGTCACGTTGGCATCTGCCAACTTTTTTGCCATATTATGAAGCTTCTGGATATCTTTGGCAAGAGCGTCAGGTTTCCAGTCTTTTCCGAATGTTCCCCTGATTTCTTTTGAAAGGGTTTCAACCGTAATATCTTCCGAACGCCCCACTAAGAGATCAAAAGGCGCTTTCAGCTTTTTATAAACTTCAATTGCCGATGTGTTTCCGATTTTCGTATTTTCAAGCAGACAGACCAGCAGGCATCC
>JAUCGI010000071.1 GCA_030378035.1 Desulfobacterales bacterium HSG2 | reverse complement strand
GTGGGGATGGAAACCGTTTTCGGCTCTCTAAAATCACTAAGAGATTTTCAGGAGGCCGTTTTCAGAGGGGAATCGGTTATCAGAAAAAGACCTGAAAACCGCTGGAAGGGGAGCGACGCAGTTGCAGATCAGTTTCTTGAAGGACGGGGAACTTACGGCGGTTACATGGAAGATGTTTCTATTTTTATGGGAGAGTTTGGCATACCGCCCAACGAGATCCCGGACATACTCCCCCAGCAGTTGCTGATGCTCAAAGTCTCTGCAAAGGCGATGGAAGACGCGGGGCTTCCGCTCAGGGAAGAACGCGCCCGCATGGGCGTCATCATCGGCATGGATTTTGATGCTGAGGCGACCAATTTTCATTTGCGATGGAATCTTTATAACGAAGTGCAGGCATGGCGGGAAAGATTTCATTTGGATGATGAACAGGCATCCGTCTGGCTTGAATCTCTGAGAGACGCGTGCGGCCCGCCACTGACTTCCACCCGGACCGTCGGCGCGCTCGGCGGCATTGTGGCAAGCCGGATTGCCAGGGAATTTCGTTTCGGAGGTCCCAGCTTTATCGTCTCTGACGATTCGGCCTCGGGACTGAAGGCCCTTGAAATCGGCATCAGGTCTTTGCAGCAGAATGAAACCGACGCCATGCTTGTGGGTGCCATCGATCTTGCCGGTGATGTCCGCAATGTCATCACAACCCATATTGTAAAGCCCTTCACAGAAAAGAATGAAATTCGTCCGTTTGATCCGTCGGCAGACGGAACCCTGCCCGGCGAAGGGGCCGCGGCGATTGTTCTTAAACGGCTTGATCAGGCAGTCGCGGACGGAGACAGGATATATGCCGTCATCAGAGGAATCGGAAATGCAGGCAGCCAGTTTTCGGTTTCCGGTTTCCGGTTTCCGGTTTCCGATAGTCGGTTTCCGGTTGCCGATTATCAGTCTTCCGTAAAAGACGCTTATAAGCTTTCTTTGAAACTGGCCTTGGATGAGGCTGAGATTTCTCCTGAATCTGTCACTTATGTAGAGACGCATGGCAGCGGCGATCCGTCAGAAGACAGGATCGAATCAGAAGCGCTTCACGAGTTTTTTTCATCCCACGACCAGACTTCAGAAGTCTTTCGCGCCATCGGATCCGTGAAACCGAATATCGGACATACCGGCGCGGCAGCCAGTCTCGCATCGGTTGTCAAAACCAGCTTATGTCTGTATCAGGAGATCGTGCCTCCCCTCAGAAACTGGAAACTTGAAATTCAAAATTCGACAGCCGGCAGCATCCAGCGTCAAGCATCCAGCATCCAGCATCCAGCATCCAGCATCCAGCATCCAGCATCAAATTTCCACATCCCTGTCTATCCGCAATTCTGGTTCAGGGATCGGAAAGACGGCCCCCGGCGGGCGTCTGTGGCGAGCATAACCTTATATGGCAACTGTTCGAATGTCATATTGGAAGGATTTGAGTATGAATCTGCCGGGCAAATATCGGAAAAGATCGAAAAAGAAAGAAAACAGCCGTCAGGCTTGGAAGACTTCGGGCTGTTTGTGGTTGAGGGAGATAGTCAGAATGAGCTGACAGAAGGACTTGACAATCTCAGGGAGCAAATTTCGGGTTTTGAAATTCGGAATTCGAAATTCGGAATCGCCGCGCGCAGATGGTATCGCGGAAACGGATTAAACCCCGAAAAAAAATATGCGGTATCCATTGTCGCGGAGAATAATTCTCAACTGAAAAAACGAATAGCAGAGGCCAAGGATGCTGTCAGTTGTCAGTTTTCACTCAGTCGTCAGTCCGTCGCTTATTCTTCATCTCCGTTAGGCGGCTCAGGTGAAATCGCCTTTGTTTTTCCCGGCTCAGGAAACCATTATGTGGGAATGGGGAGAGGCATCGGGGTTTACTGGCCTGAGATTCTTCGCAAAATGGATGCTGAAACCCCTCAGTTGAAAACCCAGTTGGTTCCCGAATGTTATGTTCCGTGGAGAGCGTCGTGGGCGCCGGGCTGGGAAACAGAAGCCTATAAAAAAATCATCTCCGACCCCTTGCATGTAATCTCCGGTCAGGTGGTTTACAGCGGAATTGTCGCCGATTTGGTCAGGAGTTTCGCTATAAAACCTTCTGCGGTCATCGGATACAGCCTCGGCGAATCCGCGGGATTGTTTGCCATGGGCGCATGGTCTGAACGCGGTGAAATGCTCAGGCGAATGAGCGATACCGACCTGTTCACCACAGAGCTTGCCGGCCCATGCTGGTCAGCCCGCAAAGCATGGAATCTTTCCCCGGATGAGGAGGTGAACTGGCGTGTTGCCGTGGTCAATCGTTCACCGGAAGTGGTGCGGAATGTTATCGGCAAATGGCCTTTTGTCCGGCTTCTGATCGTCAATACGCCGGATGAATGCGTCATCGGTGGCCAAAAAGAGCAGGTCGAGGCTGCCATCAGAACCCTCGGATGTGAGGCGGTCTTTCTCGAAGGCATCGTCACTGTTCATTGCGACGCAGCCCGACCGGTTGCAGAGGCATACAAGGCGCTGCACATCTCTCCGACAACGCCTCCCGAAGATATCCGCTTTTATAGCTGCACCTTGGGACGTTCCCATGAACTGACAAGCGACAGCGCGGCATCTTCAATTCTTCAGCAAGCCCTTTCCGGCTTTGATTTCACCGCCACAATAAACCAGGCTTATGAAGATGGCGTAAGGATCTTTCTTGAAATGGGCCCCCAGGCCTCCTGCACCCGAATGATCGGAAGAATTCTCGACACAAAGCCGCACCTCGCCCTCTCCGCCGATGTCCGAGGCGAAGACGATTATCTTACAATTCTTAAATGTCTAGGCACTCTGATTGCAGAACGGGTTCCGGTTGACCTGGACAAACTTTACCAGAGGACAGAGGACAGAGGACAGAGGACAACCGTCAACCGTCAACCGTCAACCGTCAACCGTCAACCGACAACCAACAAAATAACGGTAATGATCGGCGGAGTGCCGCCCTCACCCGATCTGCCAAAATTGGGAACTGAAAATTTGAAATTTGAAACTGAAAATTTGAAACCGGGAAACTTGGGAACTGAAACTGGGAAGTGGGAAGTGGGAACTGGGAACTTTGAAACTGGAACCGGAAACTCGGAGCCTGAAACTCGAAATCCGGATCCAGCATCCAGCATCCAGCATCCAGCATCCAGCATCCAGTTTCCAGCATCCAGCATCCAGCATCCAGCATCCAGTTTCCAGCATCCAGCATCCAGCATCCAGCATCCAGCATCCAGCATCCAGCATCCAGCATCCAGCATCCAGTTTCCGCTATCCAGCCTGATGAAAAATACTGAGGCGACTTCTGACGCTCACAAGATGTTCCTCGAATTTTCAAACGAACTGACCCAAAATTTCGCCAAGACCTTTGCCTTTCAGACACAACTCCTTGAAGCGGCTCTCAATATGCCGGAAGTCGGAGACCAGAGGACAGAGGACAGCGGACAGCGGACAACCGACAACCGACAACGGACAGCGGACCACCGACAGCGGACCACCGACAGCGGACCACCGTCAACCGTCAACCGTCAACCGTCAACCGTCAACCGTCAACCGTCAACCGTCAACCGTCAACCGTCAACCGTCAACCGTCAACCGTCAACCAACCTCGCCTTTGACCGTGAGATGTGCATGGAGTTTGCCATAGGTTCTATCGGAAAAGTGCTGGGCCCGGAGTTTGCTGTTGTGGATACTTACAAGGCACGGGTCCGCCTGCCGGATGAGCCGCTGATGCTTGTGGATCGGATCATTTCGGTGGAGGGAGAGAAAGGTTCGCTAAGTGCCGGCCGTTTGGTAACGGAGCATGATGTATTTCCCGGGGCATGGTATCTGGACGGCGACAGGGCACCGGTATGCATATCGGTTGAAGCGGGACAGGCGGATCTTTTCCTCTGCTCCTATCTGGGCATAGACCTTGTGGTGAAAGGAGAAAGGACTTACAGACTCCTCGACGCAGCCATAAGCTTTCATCGCGGCCTTCCGCGTCCGGGGGATGTGATCCGATATGAAATTGAGATCGAAAAATTTGTCCGCCAGGGCGAAACCTATCTTTTCTTTTTCAGCTTTGAAGGCTTTATCGGAGATGAACATCTCATCACCATGAGAAACGGGTGTGCCGGTTTCTTCACAGAAGAAGAGGTCCGAAACTCGGGCGGAATCATTTTAACTCAGGAAGAGACTATGCCCGCAAAGGGCAAAAAAGATTTCACAGAACTCGTCCCGCTTTATTCCGAAAGCTATGACGATGAAGCTGTGGAATCGCTCAGGCACGGCGATCTTGCCGGATGTTTCGGCGATCTCTTTCACGGAATCAGGCTTGCCGAATCCCTCTGGCTTCCGAAAGGCCGGATGAGGCTGATTGACCGGGTTCCCCTTCTCGACCCCGAGGGCGGACGATACGGACTGGGTATCATACGAGCCGAGGCGGACATTCATCCGGATGACTGGTTTCTGACCTGTCATTTCATGGATGACATGGTGATGCCGGGAACGCTGATGTACGAATGCTGCACACATACGCTCAGGGTGCTTCTCCTCCGCATGGGATGGGTCACGGATAAACCGGGAGTCTGTTATGAGCCGGTCATCGGCGTCGAAAGTGTCCTCAAGTGCAGAGGCCCGGTCACGCCGAATACAAAGCATGTGATTTACGAAGTCGAAATCAGCGAAATCGGATACGCGCCCGAACCTTATGTCATCGCCGACGCGCTCATGTATGCGGACGGACATCGAATCGTCAAATTCAAGGACATGTCCATGAAGATGACCGGCGTTGTCCGAGATGAAATAGAAAGTCAGTGGTCGCAACCGTCAACCGTCAACCGTCAACTGTCAACTGTCAACCGTCAACCGTCAACCGTCAACCGTCAACCGCTTTTTAACCGTGACCGAATCCTCGCCTTTTGCATCGGCAAGCCTTCCGAGGCGTTCGGCGAGCCGTACAAGGTTTTTGATGAGGAGAGGACCATTGCCAGGCTTCCTGGGCCGCCGTATGCGTTTATGGATCGGGTTGTGTCGGTGGAGCCGGAGCCCTGGGTCTTAAAGGCGGACGGGTGGATCGAAGCCGAGTACGATATGCCGGCGGATGAGTGGTATTTCAAAGCGGACCGCAGCGGTTCCATGCCTTTCTGTGTGTTGCTCGAAATCGCGCTTCAGCCTTGCGGATGGCTTGCGGCATATCTGGGGTCCGCGCTACGGAGCGAGAATGATCTGAAATTCAGAAACCTTGGCGGGAATGCGATACTGCATCATAACATTCCGCCGGAAGCGGCAACCCTGACCATTCGCTCCCGCATGACTCAGGTATCCGAGTCCGGCGGGATGATTATTGAAAACTTTGATATGCAGGTTTTGCAGGGAGAACGAATGCTTTATGAAGGGGATACCTATTTCGGCTTTTTCAGCAAAGAGGCGCTGGCCCAGCAGGTGGGTATTCGCGGGGCGAAAGAGGAGGCTTACCACCCATCGGACGGGGAGATCGCAAGGGGCCGCTCATACATTTTCGAGGATGAAGCCCCGCTCTTCCCGGATGATCCGAAAGCTGACCCCGCGCCTGCGTTGGGGATGCCTGCAAAGGCCCTCCGCATGATCGATGAAATTGAAATCTATATGCCGGACGGCGGGCCTCACGGCCTCGGTTTTATCCGGGGGATAAAAATCGTTGACCCGGCCGAATGGTTTTTCAAAGCCCATTTTTATCAGGATCCCGTATGTCCGGGATCACTGGGAATCGAGTCTTTCCTGCAACTGATGAAGTTCATGGCTGCTGACCGTTGGAAATATCTGCTTGACACCCACCGGTTTGAAATGGTAACAGAGAAACAACACCAGTGGATATATCGGGGACAGGTGATTCAGAAAAACAGAAAAGTCGAAGTCGAAGCGGTTGTCACCGACATTCATGACGAGCCAGTTCCCACGATATTTGCAGACGGATATTTGAAGGTTGACGGACTTTTTATTTATCAGATGAAGGATTTTGGGTTGAGGCTGGTTCCGGTTGGGGGATAAGAATGATATTTTAATCTTGCTCTTGCTCTTGCTCTTGCTCTTTATCTTTATCTTGCTCTTGCTCTTGCTCTTGCTCTTGCTCTTTATCTTGCTCTTGCTCTTGCTCTTGCTCTTTATCTTGCTCTTTATCTTGCTCTTGCCTGTGTCCGCTCGATAAAGAGCAAGATAAAGAGCAAGATAAAGATAAAGATAAAGATAAAGAGCAAGATAAAGATAAAGAGCAAGATAAAGATAAAGATAAAGATAAAGATAAAGATAAAGATAAAGAGCAAGATAAAGAGCAAGATAAAGATAAAGAGCAAGAGCAAGAGCAAGAGGAAGAGGAGGAGTTTTGGAGGATATTAATATGACTGAACCCTTACCCCTCGATATATTCTCTGATTTTATCTGACCTTGGTGCTACTTCATTACCGGGCGTATTGAACGATTAAGAAGAGAATATGAGGTAAAAGTCCGCTGGCGGTTTTTCCCGCTTCGTCCTGAAATACCGGAGGAGGGGATGACGCTTGAGGAACTCTTTTCGGGACGTTCCATAAACATGGATGGGGTGATGGCCCGCCTGAGAAGAGTGGCCGACGAGGTGGGAGTACCTTTCGGTGATCAGGAAAAGACGTATAACAGCCGGCTGGCCCAGGAGTTGGGCCTTTGGGCTGAGACTAAGGGGAAAGAAGACGAATTCCACGGGGCCGCATTCAAAGCCTTTTTCGCAGACGGGAAAAACATCGGTGAGGTTCCGGTGCTTTTAGAACTGGCAGAATCGGTAAATCTCCCTCGCAAAGAGGCTCAGGAAATTCTTGAGACGAGAGCTTTCAAAGAGGCTGTCGATTCGGACTGGGAAGAGGCCCGTGAGAAAGAAATAACCGTAATTCCGACTTTTGTGACAGATCAGAGAAAGCTGGCCGGGTTCCAGCCTTACGAGGCGTTAAAGCGATTTATGGCGGTCAATAATGTTAAAAAGCGTGAATAGGCGGAGAATGTGTTTTCATATACATATTCTCACACAAAGGCACAAAGACACAAAGGTGCCAGGGAAAAGAAGTTGCGTCTTTGTGTCTCCGTGCCTTTGTGTGAGACAGTATGAAAGTCACAACTGCTCAGTTTCAGGCACTTTATGATTTCAGCCTGATGCTTTTGGGGCAGGTGGGACACTCATAACTTGGTTTTTTTGGAAGGTTTCTTAGAGAGAAAGGTTAAGAAAATGGCTAAGAAAAAAGCTAAAAAGAAGAAAAAGGCTAAAAAGAAGGAATTCCCTGTCGCAGCTCCGGCCATAATCGATGAAAAGAGCGGCGCTGGCAACCAGGATGAGAGAATTTTGAATATTCTCGGGGTCGATGACGAAGATGATGCGGAAGTGAACGATGAAAATCTGAAAAAATATTTCAGGTTTTTAAAAGAAAATCTTGAACTGCCATGCATTGTTATCGGCGTCGGGGAACAGGGCTGTTTCAGGTGGGAGGAATATTACACTTTCGGACCGGGAAGTGATAAGGAATATGAGAAATTAAAGAAAAAATACGCATCCTCTGAAGATGAATATGAGATTCTGCGGATTGGCAGCGACCATGAAGAATGGGATTATGATGAGGAAGATGGTATTTTGGTTGATGTGAAACGGCTTTCCGATAACAAGAAATTTACTTTAACATTAGCGGATTTGGAATCTGTTGATGAGAAATCAAAGAATGCCAATATGTTAGATGATCATGCATTCTGGTTTGCGAATTTCTGATAGTAGTCAGGTCAGACTTCCGAATTCTCACGGATTTGACAGACAGGGAAACCAGGTTTTTTTTGGGACAATTTTTTTTCTTAAAATCTATAGTGTCAGGGATATTAATACCATAAACAGTAGAGCTAAAAGTTTTTTGGGCCACAGCCTGAAGAGACAATGGATTCCGGCTCAAAACCAGAAGATTCCGAAGAATTTTCTGATCCATGATAAAAAACGTCAGGGACAGGTTTTGGCCGGAAAGACAGGCTCGGTGTTCCTGATTTTAATCGAAGTTTTAGATCTGCTGATAAACAATCTCGTATGCTCTACTCAAAAGTTTATATAGATTCATTCGGTTATGAACTCGCTCCGAACGTGGTCGCATCAGACGACCTTGAAAAGCGTCTTGAGCCGCTTTATAAATCGCTCCGTATTCAGAAGGGGCAACTGGAAGCCATCACCGGAATCCGGGAGCGCAGATTCTGGGATCCCGGATACAAAATGTATGAAGGCGCGACAGCCGCGGGAGAAAAGGCGATAGACCGTTCCGGTATTTCTCCTGAAGAGATCGGCATGCTGATCTATGGCGGCGTGTGTCGGGACAATTTGGAGCCTGCAACCGCCTGCGCTGTGGCGGACGGTCTGGGGCTGGGTTCCGAAACTGAGATTTATGATGTCTCAAACGCGTGTCTCGGTGTCCTGAACGGAATGGTTCAGATCGCAAATGCCATCGAACTCGGGCAGATCAGGGCGGGGCTTGCTGTATCCTGCGAGGCATCTCGCCAGATTGTCGATGTCACCATTGACCGCCTCCTCGAGCATCCGGATATGGAACTCTTCAAGAAGACCATCGCGACGCTCACCGGCGGCTCCGGAGCCGTGGCTGTGCTTTTAACCGACGCGTCGATCTCTGAACATGGGCATCGTCTCGCAGGCGGGATAATGAGAAGCGCTCCCGCGCATCACAGACTCTGCCTGTGGGGACCGGACGCGGGAAGGGCGGTTGACGGCATCCATGTCATGCAGACCGATTCCGCGGGGGTGTTGCAAAACGGCGTGGCCCTCGGCATAGAGACATACAAGGCGTTCAAAAGAGAACTCTCATGGCCGGAGGATAAGCCGGACAAGGTGATCTGTCATCAGGTGGGATCGACCCATCAGAAGAACATCCTTGAATCCGTCGGCATCCCGAGAGAGAAGGATTTCACCACGTTCCAATACCTCGGAAACATCGGCACGGTATCCCTTCCCATTACCGCAGCCATCGCGTCAGAGCGTGAATTCCTCGTAAAAAATGACCGGGTCGGATTCTTCGGAATCGGCAGCGGGCTTAACTGTATGATGCTTGGCATAGAGTGGTAGTCGGCTTACGGTTTACGGTTTACGGTTGACAGTTTCCGGTTTCCAACTGTCAATCGTAAACCGTAAACCGTAAACCGTAAACCGTAAACCGTAAACCGTAAACCGTAAACCGTAAACTGTACTAACAATGAATTTCTGCCATCTTTACCCGTTTAAGTCTCATTTCATGGATTTGGACGGGCTTACATATCATTATTTGGATGAGGGGGAGGGGGCACCGGTGGTCATGCTTCACGGTAATCCGACGTGGTCTTTTTATTATCGGGATCTGGTGAAAGCGATTGCGCCTCAGTTCCGGGCCATTGTTCCGGATCATATCGGGTGCGGTCTTTCTGACAAGCCGGATACGGAAAGGTATGACTACAGGCTGAAGAGTCGTGTGAATGATCTTGAGCGCCTTATCGATCACCTCGGTTTGAAAGAGGGAATCCGTCTGATTGTCCATGACTGGGGCGGAATGATCGGCGTGATCTATGCGCTGAGGCATATGGAGAGGATCAACCGTATCGTCATTATGAACACAGCAGGCTTTTTCCCGCCGGCAGGCAAACGACTTCCCCTCAGATTGTGGCTTGTCCGGAATCTTCTCCCTTTTGCAGTTCCGGCGGTGCTCGGCCTCAATCTCTTTTCACGCGCGGCCCTGTATATGGCATCCCGGAAAGGACTTTCCAAAGATGTCAGAGCCGGTCTGACAGCGCCGTACAATTCCTGGAATAACAGAATCGCAACCCTCAGATTTGTTCAGGATATTCCTGTAACCAAAAAAGATCCGAGTTATGGTCTGGTAAAATATGCGGATGACAATCTGCACAGACTCGCGGACATCCCCATGCTGATATGCTGGGGAAAACATGACTTTGTCTTTGACGCGGCTTATCTTGCCGAGTGGCGGCGTCGTTTTCCCCATGCGGATGTCCGTGAATTTTCGGATGCGGGGCATTATCTCCTTGAGGATGCGGCAGATGAGATCATCCCCCTAATCAGAGACTTTCTGAACCAGTGATAAGAGGTGACATATCTGCCTCCTGAACGGTTTCTCTTGCCCGCTGAATCCGGTAATCAATTAGCACTTTTTCTGATTATAACGCTTTTCGGGGAGGCTCCGAACCGCGAATGAACGCGAATGAACGCGAATGAACGCGAACGGACACAGAACCGTGTGACCGGAATGACGGCCGGGCATCCCCGGATCCGGAGGACGCCCGACCGGGGAACGGTGTGACTCCTCCCTGTGATCCGTGCGATTCGTGTTCATTCGCGTCATTCGCGGTTCGGAGCCTCCCCTAAATCCGTTATAATCAGCACTTTTTTTATCATACGGCATAAAATTTGCCTTTTTTAAAAACAGACTCAAGAAAAGGAGTTTTATAATTTTTCACATCTTCCTGTGAATAATACTTCCCGTCAATAACCAGGTCATATTCCACTTCTTTCCGGTAGACGATATCACGTATCTGATCTTTTTTTTGCCAGTCAGGTTTTGTCCTGAACACAAATACCATATCATAATCGCTGTATTCCCTGTAATCCCCGCGGCTGCGTGAACCGAAAAAATATACACCCGCATAATCCTGAAATCTGGATTTTAAAGTCGAATTAATATCTTTGATAAGCGTATCCATATCCATGGGGCACCCCATCAGGTTTACTTATGATTCTTGCAATATTGCAGAGATTATCGGCTCATGAACTAGCCAGTGATACACAGTAGGATGTGATCGGACCTGAGCTGGCACCGTCAAACTCGATCCCGGCACCGACGCCGGCCTTTGCTATTTCTTCCGCAGAGTCTGTATGGTCATATATTGCATGCATCGCGCCGAGTGCATAACTGCTGCCTGATCCTATGGCCCAGTATTTTATATATTCATAGACCTCCCGCAGTTCGAAGATGCTGAAAATTCCGTAGGCATTGGCGATAAAAATACATATACGGGTTGATTCATACGGGTCATCATCCTCATCTTTCGGATTCAGAAAATACTCCTCTTTAAGACGGGGATGGAGTTTGCGGAAGAATTCAAAAATCTCCATCCTGTTTCGGAACTCCGGGATATCTGCTTCCTTGGAGAAAATGCTTTCCAGAACCATCTCATGGGCCGCGCTTCCGACAAATCCGATGTAGGAATCGCCGACGCGGCATATCTTTTCCGGATTGGCGGTATAAGGCGCACGCAGTCTTTCCCGTCCGAATGTGGTGACTGTCTCCGCCGCGATACATACAATTCCGTTCTTTCTTACAGTGACCAATGTTGACACTTTGTCTCCTATTATGGTTTTTGCGAACGTGAACGTGAACTTGAACTTCAAACCCTTTTTTCCCAGGGATCGCAATGCCGCGCATATTTCAACATCACGAGCCCGCCTTGACAGCTCAGGGAGATAGTGAAAGGGTCCCGTTTTGCCCCCGAAATTAAGTATGCCGCATCATCCGACACGGACGATATTAAGATGCTCTTTATCTCTCACACATCAAAGGTGCAGCCGACATGGATGAGCTGTGTACAGGACAAAAAACTCCGGATGCCTGAAAAACGGGCATCTGTCATTCCGGGCGGAAGTGCCGGGAATCGTTCCCTGAGCCTGTCGAAGGGGAATCCATTCTTTGTCCTGTACTCAGATGGATGAGATAAGATGCTCTTTATCTCACACTCTTTTTCTATCTCACTCCATTAAGGGCATAATGTTAAGCTCACCCGCGCAAAGGGTGGAGGGAGCGAGAGCGACCGGAACCCTAAAAATCATCATTTTTATCATCGGAAACCAGCCTGATATTTTGTTCGTTATCATCAGGAGAAGTTTCTTTCCCTGCTTTTTTAACAAAGTCAACCGTTTTTTCAAAATCAAAACTGGATTTGTCTTTGATTTGAAAAAAATCAATAATCATCTGTATCTTGTTTGAGATTTTCTCTTTTTCCAAACTGTCATCATCCGATTTGAAAAAGGCGATAACTTCCTGCAACCTCCGAGCTTCCTCTGAAAGCCCTTTTGCCATGGTGCTCATTTCATTACTTGAAGCAATGTTATTCTGGATAACCAGGTCAAGCTGGACAATTGTGTTATTAATCTCTTCAGCACCGCCGGTCTGTTCCTCACTTGCGGATGCGACACTTTGAAACAGGTCGGCTGTTTTCTGAATGTCCGGCATTATCGCGGCAATAAGCTCCCCTGATTCTTCGGCAATGCTTACTGACTCCTGGGCGGTTCTCATTATTGATGCGGCCGCTTTCCGGCTGTTTATTGCCAGCGTCCTGACTTCGGATGCCACGACGGCGAACCCCTTGCCGTGTTCTCCCGCACGGGCAGCTTCAATAGCCGCATTGAGAGCAAGAAGATCGGTATTTCTTGCAATCTCATCTATAACCGAAATGTTTTTGGCTATGTTCCTCATCGCCTCCGCTGTTTTTTTAACCGACTCTCCGCCTTTTAATGCGTCTCTGAGTACTTTCTGCACAATTTTGTCTGATTCCATGGCATTACTGCTGTTTTGCTGAACAGTGGAGACAAGTTCTTCCATTGACGCTGATATCTCCTCGGTGCTGGCTCCCTGCTCGTTGGTTCCCTCATTCAGATTTTTCACGGATTCATTGAGTTGTATGCTCGCATTTGCAACACTGTCTGACACCTCCCGGATATTTGTCACAACCTCCTGAAGCCTTTCAGCCATTTTTTCCATGATACGATATATGCTGATCTCATTTTCATTTGATTTTTTTGTTTCGAATTTGGTAAAAACCTGTCCGTTCCCGATCTTTTCAACAACTCTGACAACCTCTGCCGGATCTCTTCCCAACTGTCTTATAATGCTTCCGGTGATGAAAAGAGCGAGAGCAATGCCCGCCGCGACGACTATCAAAAGCGTTATTATGAGAAAATTGCGGGAAAACGAATATTGCGTATCTCCCTCCTCACTGGCTTTTTTGCCGGACTCACTGTTCATCTCAACCAGTTCCATGAGTATTTCGCTGAACTCGTCAAATTTTTCCTGGCTTTTCCTGAGATGGTTCATTGCCTCCTCAAACTGATTTTTCTTTGAGATTTCCATCAGTTCCTCATGATATATTTTATATTCGTTCCATAATTCTGAAAACCGGTCATAGAGCATCTGCTCATCATCAGAAGATATGAGGCTGTCATACTTGCTTCTTATGTCGGAGATGTTTTTCATGACATTTTTCCCTTTTTCCTCGGCGCCCTTCATTTTGGTGTCATCCGTGGAAAGTACGTGGGCGAATTCTGTAAGACGGTAATCAGATGTCAGCATGTTAAGATACAGAACGGACTCAATACTCGGCATCCAGTTGGCAGCCAATTCCGTTGATTTGAGATTCACCTCGTTCAACTGATAAATTGAAAAACCGCCCAGAATAGTTGTAAAGATAAGAATAACAGAAAAAGCTGTTATAAGTTTGTTTCTTAATTTCATTTTTTTTTCCTTAACTTGATGGTTATAAATTATGACACCTAATAGTTAAAAAACCTGACGACCCAGTTTCAGGGGCGCAAAAAGGCGGGCGCAACCTACGCTTGAGTTTTGGCAACCAATTTTCCCGCCCGCTTTTTTGTGTCCCCTGCAAACGGCTCTTAGGCGAAAACTGATTTGGGCCTAACGGCCAATCTCACCGGTGGGCGGGTTTTGTCGATTCGCATCTTTAATTCAGGCCCAGCATTTCTTTGATCTTGGGATTATTTATATTGTCCCTGTTCACAAAAGTAACTCCTGTGTCAATCTTATTTTTCACACCATTTCCCTGCATCGCCTGATAGACAGTATGCACACCCTGATAGCCCATTTCAAAAGGACGTTGTACAACAAAACCATATATATAATTAGATGGTAACGCTTCAATTATGAGCTCATTTGCGTCAAATCCTATGTGAACCACCTTTCCTGCCTTTTTAAGTTTTATAAGAGATGACATGGCTCCTATGGTAGTTGATTCATTCGGAGTGAAAACCCCGTCTATGTTGCTTGCCTTGCTGAAGATTCTCTTTGTTTCTCCTCTTGCAGCCCCAACCATCGTTCCGATATATTGATCAACAATAATTTCAAGCCCTCCTTTGACTGCTTCCCTGATAAAACCGTTTTCTCTGGAAGTTGTGCTCAACACATCCTTGTTTAATCGAAGCACGGCAACTCTGCCTTTTCCTTTGAGAGCTTTCACCATTTCCCGACCTGCCAGCTCTCCTGCCGATGGGTTGTCTGTTTTGATCACACTGATTCGGTCTCCTCCCATGTCACGATCAATGTATACCGTTGGAATACCCTGAGTCTTTAACAGAGCAACATCTTTTTTTCGTTCCTTGCTATTTGGAGCAAGCACCAAACCCCGACAACCTTTTCTCATCATGTAATTAATGCTGAGACGCTGTCCTTCCGCATTGGATTCGTCAACCGCTCCCCTGACATAGACAGAAATGCCAAGCTCCTTACCTGCTTGTACAGCTCCTTTTTTTACAATGTTCCAAAATCCTCTTCCTCCTCCGGCAGTAATGACTCCCACACATTCAGCTTTCACAATAACAGTTCCAAAAAACAAAAACATTCCAACAAATACTGCCATCTTTGTAAATAATTTCACAGAAACCTCCTAAAATATTAAGAAATTGAACATTGAGTTGTTCGGCAAAGATGCGGGGATTAAAGCTTAATATGTACCTGACAAATTCTTCATCATATTAAAGATAGTATGCACTCATGTTCGGATTGTCAAGTTCACTGTGAAAAAATACTGAAAAACTTTTGGCCGGGTACTTAGCAGCAAACTTCCTTCGTGGATCAGGCTTTTTCGCTGAATATTTTATTCAAAACTTCAGCAACCAGGTCTTGTGAATATGGTTTCGGGATCACTCCGCAGAAACCATGATCCTTATAGTCTGACATAACAGGATCATTTGAATAACCACTTGACACAATGGCTTTGACATCCGGATCCATTTGCAGTAATCTCTTCAATGTTTCCTGACCTCCCATTCCGCCAGGTATCGTCAAATCAAGAATAACCATATCAAAAGGATTTTCGGTTTCTAATGCCGATTGATAAATTTCAAGAGTTTGTTTTCCATCCTCGGCATAATAAGGTTCATAACCCATCTCGCTTAATATTCTGCCAACCATTTTCAATATGGGTCCTTCATCATCCATGACAAGGATTTTGCCATGGCCTGCATGTCTGAGCGATACTTTTTCTTCAGCCTTCAGAATTGCTTTGTCAGATACAGGAAGGTGAATGGTAAACGTCGTGCCTTCATCTGTAATGGATTCCGCTGAGATATGACCACCATGTCTTTTGATGATTGAGTATGAGGTTGCAAGTCCAAGTCCTCTTCCTTCCCGTTTTGTGCTGAAATAAGGATCGAAGATATTTGTCAGGTGTTTTTCCGGAATTCCGATACCCTGGTCTTTCAGAATGATTTTTATATACATCCCTGCTGGCAAAGGGATGTTGCCATCAGCTTCAATCTCGGCATTTTCTGTTCGGATTGTAATAATGCCACCGTTTGGCATAGCCTGATTGGCATTGATAACAAGGTTGCCAATCACTTGGTCCAGTTGACCGGAATCGACTTCGGCGCCCCACAGATCGTCAGAGAGATTAAAATTGCATTTTGCCTTTGCCCCTCTTGTAACGAATTTTGCTGCTTCTTTGATAATCTGGTTAATATCAGCAGATTTTTTGATAGGTGCGCCACCTTTGGCGAAGGTAAGAAGCTGCTGGGTTAATTGTTGTGATTTTTGTGCACCTTCCTGAATATCAGAAAGCACCTCGATAAGCTCCTCATCTTTTCCATAGCAGTTCAAAAGATAAGAAACATTGCCAACAATGATTCCCAACATATTATTGAAATCATGTGCAATCCCTCCCGCCAATGTTCCAATAGCTTCCATTTTCTGAGTTTGCAGTATTTGATTCTCCATTTTTTTGCGATCTGTAATATCCTGAACAGTACCCACCACCTCTTCAATATCTCCCTTATCATCAAACAAAAGCCGGGTTGTGCCTTCCATCCATACGATCTCATTTTCAGGGGTAAGAATACGGTATTCAGAGGGCGAGTTGGGTTTCTTTTCGGTGAGCAAACTCTCAACAAGCTTGTTTACATAATCCACATCATCAGGGTGAGTAAAACGAGTTGCATATTCAAGTGTGGGTACAAATTCAGAAGGCTCTGTTCCATACAGACGGCACATATTATCCGACCATTCCACTCTGTCAGTATTCGGATTCCAGCTCCAACTCCCCATTTTGGCTATTTCCTCAGCCCTGGAGACTATTTCTAAGGCATCTTCAACTTTCTGTGTTGCCTTTTTGCGTTCTGTAATATCTTGAACAGTGCCCACAACCTTTTCAATCTCGCCTTTATTATCAAATAGAAGGCGGTTGGTTCCTTCCACCCATTTAACCAGTCCTGTCGGTGTGACGATACGGTATTCAAAGAGTTGGGATTTCTTTTCGGCCAACATACGTTCAATTTTCTGATTTACATTACTCGCGTCATCAGGGTGCGTAAAGCTGACAGCTTGTTCAAATGTGCCTTCATATTCTGATGGTTCTATTCCATGCAGGCGACACATATTGTCAGACCATTCTGCTCTGTTGCTATTCATGTCCCAGCTCCAACTTCCCATATTAGCTGCCTTCTCAGCATTTGAAGCCATTCCCAAAGCATCTTCTATTTTCTGTGCTGCCCGTTTGCGCTCGGTGATATCGACATGGGTGCCGACTATCCTGACGGCCTTTCCGCTGTCATCAAATATTGCGCTCGCCCTGGAGAGAATATCCACCCAGTGTCCGTCTTTGTGTCGCATTTTAAACTCAATCTCAAAACGATCCCGTTTTTTGCTGACAAGTTCCTGCCGCATTTCCCATGATCGCCGCACATCCTCGGGAGCGAGGTTTTCCCATACTGAAAAATCATTGGGCAGTTCCTCATATTCATAGCCCAGCATTTTTTTCCATCCCGGTGAATAGTAGATATCGTTGGTAACCAGATTCCAGTCGTAAAGTCCGTCTTTGGCGGCATTCATGGCAAGATCAAAGCGTTCCTCACTATCTCGCAGTGCTTCCTCCGCCAGCTTACGTTCAGCAATTTCGACTTGCAACTTCTTTATATAGAACAATCCCATGAGCAAAAATATTCCACCAGTCACCGTTAGTGCGACGTAAAACCAGCTCGTTCTCCAAAATGGCGCCGAAACAATCACAGAAACAGATACACCCTGATCATTCCATACACCATCATTATTACTTCCTTTGATTTTCAGGGTATAGGAACCGGGAGGAATCGCTGCATATCGTCCGTGTCGCTTGGTTCCGGCATAGTACCAATCCTTATCCAGACCTTCCAGCATATAAGCGTAAAGATTCTCTTCCGGTCGGGTATAGTTCAGGGCGGCGAATTCAAATTCAAAATAGTTATATTGCCAATCCAATTTGATTTCGGTTATCTTTTCCACAGCCCGGCCAACATCCACCGTTTCGCCTCCCTGGGTGAAAGCAGTCAGATAAACCGGGGGAACATAAGGATTGTCAGCCACTTTTTCAGGATGAAACCGAGTGGTTCCGATTGTGCTGGAGAACCACAATTCCCCATCCGATGCTTTTAACGCGCTTGATGGATATGTTGAAAGATCTTTTCCTGGTTCCAAATAGTTCTTAACCACCTTTTCGGTGCTGAGATCAAATTTGAAAATCCCGGAATCCGAACCCACCCAGAGATGGCCCTGGTTATCCTCAAGCAGAGACAGTGTGACATTGGTGGTGAATCCGCTTTCCTGTCCAAAGGCTTTGAATGTTCCCGCGTTTTTATCGAATTTGTTTAATTTGTCCTCCGTAGTCACCCAAAACGAACCTTTTGAATCAACAAAAACCGTGCAGACCGCATCACTGCTTATGCTTTGCGGATCATCAGGATTATGACGGTAATGCCTGAAATTATCTGTATCTCTGTTGTATTTGATCAATCCGACAGAGCTGGTAATCCATAAGTCCCCGTCGTTATCTGTAACTATGTTCCGAAAGAAACCCAGGGGGATACTATTCGGATCATCAGAATCATTTTTATATTGCGTATAGCTTTCCGTTTTCTTGTCAAACTTAAAAACTCCGACGTTACTGGCTAACCATAGTATGTTGGCGTTTTGGGGATCTTCCATTATTCGCCAGATTCGAATATCCCTGACAGGCGCCTCATATCGTCTGACAATTTTTCCTGTGTTACGGTCAAACAATCCCAGTATGTTACTGCTCGTGGAAATCCAAAAGTTTCCCGAACTGTCCTCATATATGGAATTCACACTGCTGTCTTTGGGAAATTTCGGATCGTGAGGATATTTTATAAAGTAATCTCTTTCCTTATCATACCTGGCTAACCCGGTAGTCGCGGAACTTAACCAGATGGTTTTGCTTTTGTCTTCGAGCGTCGTCAACACATTTCCAATGACACTGTATTTATCTTTTGTGGGTGTATATACATTGAATTTTCGGCTTTGCGGGTCATATTTGTCGAGAAACCGGATGCTCTCAGCAATCCACAATATTCCGGAACGATCTTCGAAAAGAGCCTGCAAACTATCGGACCTTACGCTGTTCGGATCATTCGGATCGTTCTGATATTTGGTAAAAACCTGGCTTTTTCTGTCAAAACTTTCAATGCCCACCTTGATAAAGTATGGATGACAAATCCACAAATTACCGAATTTGCTGGCTACCAGGCACTGGATATTGTTGTTTCCCAGACTGTTCGGATTATCCGGGTCATGTGAAAAATGGGTAAAGGTTTCCTCGGACTTATCGAATTTTTTCAGTCCGCTGTGGCTGGTGCCGATCCAGATAAAGCCATCCTGATCTTCCACGACGGCTGTTACCGACCCCTTGCCTATATCCCTGGCAGCATTCGTATTTTGGGGATCATGTTTGTAATGAGTAAACGTGTTGGTGTTCTGATTGAATTTATTCAGCCCTCCTTCCTTGGTCCCGATCCAAACCAGATTATCCCTGTCAACAAAAACCGTGTTAACATGATCATGGCTGAGACTCTTCGGATTGTTGGGATCATGCTGATAACGCGTAAAGGTTTTGGTGGTTTTGTGGTAACTGTTCAAACCTCTCATGGTGCCAAACCATATCAATCCGTCTTTGTCTTCCGTGATTAGCCGGGGGAACCAGTCAAAGGAATTGCTACCCGGAGTGTTGGGATTGTCAGGATCATGAGTATGTGTGGTAAATGAGTCCGTTTTCTTATCGTAAACCGCCAGCCCGCTAAATGTTCCAAACCAAATCAGGCCCTCGCTGTCCACAAAGACAGTGGGGGTTTTGGTTGAAGGTAAGGCATTTTGCCCTGCCTTATACTCCTTGGTTTCATATCCGTTGTACATTACCGCACCACCAGCCGAACCAATCCAGATAAATCCGTCTTTGTCCTGAGCCAGCCCCTGCAAATATCTTCCCGCGATAAACGGCAAATGATCAAATTTCAAACTCGGGCCTTTGGCATGAGCAACCAAAGATGAATATAGAAATATCACAAGACTTACTATGATGCTTGGGATAATAGGAATGCTTTTAATTTTTAATTTTTTCATATCTCAACGATTTTGGTAGTTTGGCAAGTACTACAAGTCTGGACAGAAATATCGGAAGCCGTCTGGGCACAAGCCCCGAAAATCATAAATATCAACACAAGCAGCAGATTTGAAAATATTTTTGTTTTTTTCATGCAACTCCTCCTTTTGTTTTAGCCCGGAATGACAGACCAGGGAAAGCCTCCCCGAAATCCGTTACAATCTTCAGTCTGTGCTCCAATTTGTATCTCCGGTCAGTATTCAGTAGCTGAACATACGCTTTTCCCATATCGCTCTTTTTGACCCCAAAAAGGGCGATATAGGCACTATTTTAAGCTAAAACAAACAACAAACAACAAACAATTCTTTTAATATTAAGCAGTTACCACGGTCCGACCCGTACCCACACCCGAATCCGGAATGCTTCGCAGATCATTGTTACGCCATCCGATATGTCAAATGCACTTATACCTGTAAAAATCTTCAAGCCTTTGCTTGCAATTAAGGCAAAAATCCAACTCTAAGGCTTCTTCTTTTTCAAACCATTTTACTTCTTCGATTTCTTCAGTTGAGGGAGACAGATGCCCCTCGATTTGAGCAATGAAAACATCTGAAATCAACTTTGTTGATTTTGTCTCATATTTATATTGATTAAAAAACTCCATATTCTTCAAAATGATATCATTTCCGAGTTCTTCACTGACTTCCCTTGTTATGGCTACTAATGAAGATTCCCCTTCTTCAATTGTGCCTCCAATGGTTTCCCACAAACCGGGATCTATTGATTTTGAAGCACTTCTCTTTGAAAGCAAAACTCTGAGGTCTGAGTCATAAATTATTACAGATGATGATTTTATTTTTTGTCGTTCATTCATTACTTTTCTGCATCTGACGCAGGCATCAGCGGCTCCGTCCGCTGGATGCCATTGTTGTATGTGTTTTTATCGTTGTTTTCTGTTTTTGTATTTCAATCAAGCACTTCAATTTCATTATTATCTTTTGTTGCACATTCATGAAATATATCTTCCAGATAGTTCTTTATCTCTTCTGCTTTTAAATATGTGGGGCGGCTTTGCTCAACAGCTTCATTAACCGACAAGCAGCCCGTCCGCTTCATTTCATGGTCATGTTTTTGTCACCGAATTCGTCAATAACAGCTTTGTTCCAGCTTATGGCATAAAACAAACATATGTCACCGAACAAGAACCCGGTATAATACTTGTCTCCCTGAATGAGAGCCGCCACCGGATCAAAATCCCTGGCATACCCTGCCATTGATTTTATCATATCCACGTTGCCAAATTGTTCAGTGAGCCGGGTCAGTCTCTCTGTGTCATCCATGAGCAGAACCGTTCCGATTCCCAAACCGGTCGCGGCAAATCCCACATCCGTTATGATCGGTCCCGAGTCTATGTCGGCTTCTCCCTCGGCATATTCCGACCACTCTGAAAATCCTGAAAGAAGGAACTGCTCCCTCCAAAAATGGGCAGTGTAATTTCTGTACAATGAGCGGGAATAATCGGCATCCAAGAGGTTCAGCAGGGCGATTCTCCATGAAATGTCGCATCCCCGGGGGGCAACGACAATTTTTGGTTTCCCGCTTTCGGACACAACGCTGTATGGCAGTCCTGTTTCCGGTTCCGTGCCGTTTTCCCGCATCCATTTCAAATGTTCTTTTATGACAGACTCATATCTTTTGCTGCCTGTGGCTTTGTCACATAGCCTGAGAGAAACCAGACAGGGAACGGTGTCGAATGTCCAGATGCGCTCAGGATAGGAATTCAGCGGAAAGGCATTGTTTTTCAGCAGTGCTCTGAACAATGCTTCCGAAACCGCTTTGTGAATTTTGTCGAATCTCCCATCTCCTCCGAGCATTCGGTAGTAACCGAGTGCCATGTTGAACTGACCCAGATATGTCGCCTCATCATTGAAATCTCTGAGATTCCCGAGCCTCCCGCCCGGAGGTGAGACCTGACGTTCCACCTCGGGAATGGCAAGGCTTATCATATCTGCGGATTTTGACAGGGCGAAATCTCTGAGCTGCGGATTTTCAAGAGCGATGTGAGCATAAGAGAAAAGCGGGAAGATGTATCCGAACAGTTCCCCTTCGGGAAAGATATGACATTCCTGCCTGATGAGCTTCCCATATGCCTCCGGTTCCTTAAGCAGGTCGGAAAATTGTTGAAACAGCAATTGGCGCACATCTGTTATTACCTGATTTTCATGCCTTTTTAAAACAAAAGCGGACTTGGATTCGGGAGAATCGGTTTCCATGCTTTCAAAGAAACCTAAAAATGTCACAGCCAGCTTGAAATACAGAATAAGAACAATTCCAAACAGTCCGATTGCCAAGATACCTGCGAGTTTTATGGCAGTTTTTCTGAAACTTGTTGTCATCCGGCTATTTTATTTAAAAAAAAAGTCGGGTAGCCGGGGGCTGTTGCCAGCCCCAAGCCCCCTAAGAACGGTGCGTGACAGTTTCCCGTCACACCGCTCAGGCCTCCGAAAAGGCATCCCTTGTGGGAATACCCGCACATTACAATGTACTCAAGTAACATACTGAATACACTAAACAATGCGACTTCGTGTCGCACCCTAACGCTTCGCATCACCGGCAGCAAAAAGCAGAGCGAGGAACGAGCGGCGCTTTTTGCTGTCCGAGTGGATGCGATTGTTATGCTTTCTAACTTGCAATCTATACGCATCTATATAACCCCTGCATTTTGCAAGAACCATCGCCGTGCTCGATGAGTATAAAATAAACTGCGTAGGCGATTAATTTGACAAAACTCACCAGTCGAAATATTAAATAGTCCATCCTTATAAATTATAAGTCCTTTTTTGACCGCAAAGTCTATCTCTTCTTCATACTGTTTTTGAAAATCAAGGCCGGTGCAACCCTTGAACCTTTTTTCATCGATGGTTCCAAAATTTAGTGACCACAAAACATATTTAGTGGCCCACTCTTCAGATGGTAAATAGTAGCAATCATCTATTAACGGCTCTCTATCTTGTAAGAGCTCCAAGTATCTATTGACTGAATATATATTGAAGAACCAATATTGATTAATCAAGCTTGAAGCGTAGTTACCAAGTCCCAAAAATGGTAAACCGTCTAGAAGACGAGATTCAAAATAGGCACTCACACCACTTTCAAATCTGTTTCTTGAGAAGTTAACTGAACCATAGGGTGCATAATAGCCATTAGAACGTAAGTAGTCATAGCCTAAATCGTACATTTGTCCGTATTCTTTAGGTTTAGGTAAATTGCTACATTTTGCAATAATACGACTTTTTCCTCGATAAAGGCAATCGTATGTCGTGATTGAGTCCGGTCGGTAAGAAAGCACGAAATTAAGGTCACATTTCCAAGCCTTGATCGATTGACCCGGCAACCCAAATATGAGATCGACGTTCCACCGCTTAAATTTGAAGTTGCAAATGTTTTGAAAAGCGGTATCAGAGATTAAAGTCTGTTTGCCATCTCTATTGACTTTTCTTAGTATTTTACCATTAGAACTTTGAATTCCAACACTGATACGATCAACACCAAATTCTTTTAGGGCTAATAATTTCTCTGGTTCAAGGGCAGCAATTCGTGGTGTTGTCTCAATACTCAATGGGAATGGATGACTACATAGCCGTTTTAGTGGTCTAAGTACCATCAATAATTTTATTAGCTCGTTTTTTGGTAACCGAGTAGGTGTACCACCTCCAATGTCGATCCCGGTGATTTCGCAATTTGATATCCAGCTTTGTCTCTGCAGCTCAATCATAAGTGCTTCAATATACCTAGAATAGAGATAATCTCTGTTTCGTATATCGATAGCGAAATTGCAATAGTGACATTTTTGTTCACAGAATGGCACATGAAAATATAGCCCAATTTTCCTATTGTTTTTTATGGGCTGATCCATTATGATCGCCTTATCACACCGAAAGTTCTCTTGGAAATACTCACGTCTGTGTGGGTACTGAATGGTAAACTCATGTTGATATGGCGTAGTTAAATCATACCAAGTTGCACAATCAATTTTAGGTGTTTGAATATTCATTACATGCTACTTGTGAAGCTGCGAAGTGCGCTTCATTGAGATAATATTCAACAACTGGTTTGGGTAGAAATTTCAGATGATCCAGAGGTGCCGAGCGAATCTCCGTTGCCGATATAGGAACGATAGTGCGTGTTTTGTCTACTATGACAGATTTTGCATGTAGTCTGGCAGCAAGCTCAAGCCCGTAATCTTCAGACGAAAACACATAATCAAACATTGATGCTCCCGAGGTTTGGCAAATAGCATCAATCCACTTTGTCCAAGTCATTGCACAACCAAAGTCGACTGGCAAATCGTTGTTGTGTTGAAAAAAACACACATTTGGAAAAAGAGATTGCAGCCAACACAGCCGGTACTTCCCGGCAATTGGGTCGTGTGATCGGCTGAAAACAATCACCGTAAGTTCGGAAACTCTCTGTATGGCACATTCAATAAGGTATATGTGCCCCTTGTGTGGTGGCATAAATTTTCCTATGATGAGTCCCGTTGACATCTTCAATAGTCCTTTCTGCAGCCTCATTGCAGCAAATGTTTAGTTAAGCGGCGTCCGAGTGACAACACCAAGGGTAGTCCGCTTCAACGCCTTGGTTAAATTAACGCCCACGCCTATGGGGAAAAGCGGCACTCCCTCCTGCCGAAGGCTTAATTTAATGTTGAGATAAGCGGGGCTTTTTCCGTCCGCTCAAACGCCGGGTTATTTTTTCATTGGAACCGAACTGCCCCGCAACCCTGTCTCAGACACCTGTTTCTTTCGCTGAGACCGGAGTGTCTGTAAATCAGCTCATAACTGAGAACAAAAATATCAGCATGCTGCCTGAGTAAAAAGTTCAGGCAACATCTGATTGTAAGGAATGTGCAATGTGTCACAGTAAGTGAGTATTTGCTCCAGAGTGGCTTTTTCCTTCCTTGTCTCAATAAGTAATATTACATCTCTTTCCAATCCTGTGAGTCTTACCTTGTGCCGCAAATCCGCCTCGTTTGTTTTTTCAGGCAAATGACTGTTTGTCTCAGGTTTTTTCAACTCTTTCAATTGCAAATTCTGGACATACACATCTGTGTTGTCATATTTCAGGTCCTCGGAATTTTTGTCGGCCTGCAGTGACATGTCATTCTGAAACAAGAACTCGCTGTTTCTTTCCACTTCACGCAGTCGGGCAATATCCAATGACTGAATGTAATCATCCTGCTCTTCAGTTGTTTGCAAATTGTTATTTTTCATCACTCTCACCATATGCTGTTATTGGGATGATATTGTCATGCTTGTCAGTTCTGAAAATGACAGACAGTTTCTCAGCCTGATTTCTCAACTGATAGTTTGGCTGTGACGGAACATGCCCGCTAATGACAAAGCTCCCTGCAAATGGCATGGCCGCATTCGACACCTTGTAATCTTTCAGTCTGAATAAGGCGTTTATGGCTAAAAATGAAATATTTCTTTTTTTGATGACGATATTTTCAGCAATGTGATTCAGATCGGCGTTCCCGGTCAGAACTGTTAATGAACTCATTTCGTCATCGTTCCGAACGATAACGGATTTCGGACTGACAACACGGCGTTCCCGGTCAGAACTGTTAATGAACTCATTTCGTCATCGTTCCGA